>JAIOWV010000016.1 GCA_021741945.1 Pontimonas sp. | reverse complement strand
CACGACGAGACCCTCGGAAGTCACATGGCCCGCGTCATCGGTGAGATACCAGCGATCACCACCATTCATCACGAAGCTTCGGGCGGTGCGCTCAGGGTCACCGACATACCCAGACGCAAGCACCGACCCGGCAATTGCCAACCGCCCATCGATGTCTCGAACACGGGTGTCACCAATCGGCCGCTGATTCCAGACGCAACCACCGGCGGTTTCGGAAGAGCCATAGGTGCGAATAAGTCGATACCCAGCATCGGCTGCACGATTCACCAGGGTGTCTGGAATCGACTGGCCACCCACGAGGATTGCGCTGAAGCGTCGCATCAGCTCATCGAGTTGTGGCATGCCAGGCGCATCATCCAAAATCCGCTGGAGCTGGGCCGGAACCACTGCTGTGTAGAGAGGTGCGCTCTGGGCCAAGAGTTCATCGGCAACGCCGGTCATGGCCACCGTGGAAAAGGGCTCTGGATGAAGCGCTACCGCTGTTGTGCCAGCAACCAGTGAGCGGGTCACTACCTGAACACCTGCGATGTAGTGGGCTGGCAGCAGTTGAAGCCACTGCCCTGGACCACCCAGTGCCTGGTGTGCCGCCTCAACACTTGCCAGCAAAGCTGGCGCACCCAATGCCACTCTTTTGGGTGCGCCCGTTGTTCCGCTGGTCTCAATAACGAGCGCGACATCGTCTTCAACCTCCATCGGAGCCGTCGCCGTGAGCTTTGCTCCGCCGGGCCTTGGCAACACGGCTGGGCCGCCATGGAAGAGGGCGTCGTTTAGTGGCTCCGCTAAGGCCCGCGGGTCAGAGACGTCAACAACTTTCAGCTCACGCATCAGCGCTTGGCCCTAAATGTGCCAGGGATAGGGCGACCAGTCAGGCGTGCGCTTCTCGAGGAACGCATCGCGCCCCTCTGCGGCTTCGCTTGTTCCATAGGCCAAGCGGGTCGCTTCACCGGCAAAAAGCTGCTGCCCGACAAGTCCGTCATCAACAGCATTCATAGCGAACTTCAACATCCGAATCGCCGTGGGGCTCTTGGTGAGGATGGTCCGAGCCCACTCGAGTGCCGTTGACTCAAGCTTCGCGTGGGGAACGACCGCATTGACCGCGCCCATCTCCAACGCCCGGGTGGCGTCATACTCTTCGGCCAAGAAGAACACTTCGCGGGCGAACTTTTGGCCAACCTGCTTGGCGAAATACGCAGAACCGTAACCAGCGTCAAACGAACCGACATCAGCGTCGGTTTGTTTGAACTTGGCGTGCTCTTTGCTGGCGATACTGAGGTCACAAATCACGTGAAGGCTGTGGCCACCACCTGCTGCCCAGCCAGGAATGGCCGCAATCACGACCTTCGGCATGAAGCGAATGAGGCGCTGAACTTCGAGGATGTGCAGTCGACCGCTGCGGTTCGGGTCAATGCCAGAGGCATCGTCGGTGCTCGAGTACTGGTAACCATCAGCACCACGAATGCGCTGATCGCCGCCAGAGCTAAATGCCCATCCGCCATCCTTCGGGCTTGGGCCATTACCGGTCAGAATGACCACACCCAGTGTGCTCTGCAGGCGCGCGTGGTCTAGTGCCCGGTAGAGCTCATCAACAGTCTGAGGGCGAAAAGCGTTGCGCACTTCGGGTCGATTAAATGCCACTCGGGCAATCTGCCCATCAGCGCTCTGGTGATAGGTGATGTCCTCGAGACCGTCGAAGCCCTCGACGGTGTGCCACACTGACGCATCAAAGAGCGGTGAGGGCGTGGAAGTCATGCCCTAAGCCTACGACGGGATAACCATGGAAAACTGTGGAGCATGAGCTCCCCCTCCCTGCGTGACCTTACGGCCATCGCCCACGCGGTTTCTATTCCGATGACGACGCCGTTTCGGGGGATCACCACTCGCGAGGCTCTGATTTTTGACGCTCCCGACGGCCCGGCCGAATGGAGTCCCTTCCTCGAGTACGACGACGCTGAAGCGGCAACGTGGCTCTCCGCCAGCCTCGAGCAGGGTTTTCACCAGGACCGCGTACCAGCCACGACGCCTGGCACCATTGCTGTCAATGGCACGGTCCCGGCAATTGAAGCTGCCGATGTGCCGGCCTTTCTGGCCGGGCTTGGATTTCCCACCTGCGTGAAGGTGAAAGTGGGTGGCCCAGGATCCACCAGGGCGACCGACGTCGCTCGCGTCCGCGCTGTTCGTGGCGCTCTCGGGGCAACCGGGCGCATCCGAATTGATGCGAATGGCTCGTGGACTCTGGATGAAGCCGAACACGCCATCCGAGAAATGGAACCGCTCGATCTCGACTACGTCGAGCAGCCGGTCGAATCGGTGAGCGATATGGCGGTTCTTCGCGGGCGCATGTCCGAGCTGGGGATTGGCATCGCTGCTGATGAGTCCATTCGCAGAAGTTCTGACATCACCACGGTGCTGGAGGCCAAAGCCTGTGACGTGGTGGTCCTGAAAGTCCAACCACTGGGTGGAATTGTGAAGGCGCTGGCGATTGCGGCCAAGGCCCGTGAGGCCGGGTGTGATGTCGTGGTCTCGAGTGCCCTCGAGACCAGCGTTGGCCTCCACTACGGAGCAAAGCTCCACCACATTCTCTCGACCAACCAGCCGCAGAGCCTCGATGCGGGCCTTGGCACCGCATCATTCTTGGCAGGTGATGTGGTCACCACCCCACTGCTCGCTCACGCCGGGCAGCTCCCCGTCACACCCCCGGTTCTCGACGCCGACTCACTGGCCCGCTTTGCGATGACAAACCAGCGACGAGAGTGGTGGCTTGGTCGCCTGGAGCGGTGCCTGGCTTTGGTTTAGAGGCCCGAGTAGGAGTGAAGCCCGGTAAAGGCAATGTTCACCACGGTGTAGTTGAACAAGACCGCACCAAAACCAATGATTCCGAGCCACGCGGAGCGTGATCCACGCCAGCCGCGGGTGGCCCTGGCGTGGATATATCCAGCGAAGATCACCCAAATGATGAACGTCCACACCTCTTTGGTGTCCCAGCCCCAGTAGCGACCCCATGCGCGCTCAGCCCAGATAGCACCGGCAATCAAAGTGAAGGTCCAGAACACGAAGCCCACGACATTAAGTCGATAGGCCAGGGACTCAAGAACGCCGGAGGCGGGCAGTGTCTTCAACAGCCCGGCCTTCGCCATCTCGCGCACCTCAAAGCGAGCGCGGACCAACTGCAGAATCGACAGGCCAGCACCGAGTGCGAAGAACGCGGTGGCGAGGCTTGCGACAAACACGTGGATGACGAGCCATGCCGACTGCAACGCCGGGGGAAGCGGGACCACGTCCACATAGAAATTGACTGTCACGATGCCAAGGGCCAACAGCACAAAACCAGAAACAAATGCACCGAGATAGGTGAGGTCACGCCAGAACAGGGTCCCCAGGAACACCGCAACAATTAGCGCGGTCGCGGTCAATCCGAACTCGAACATGTTGGCCCAAGGAACGCGCTCCCCGGCAATGCCGCGCAACACAGTTGCGGCCAAGTGGAGTACCCAGGCAACAACGAGAAGGCTCAGCCCGATCCGCTGGAACATCGTTCCAGGCGACCGCTTGGCGCTCGGCTCATCGCCGGCGGCAGCGGCGGCCATCGAGGATCGCTTGGCCAGATCCCAGGTGAAGAACAGGAACGACACCGTATAAACGGCCATCGCTGAATAGACCCCGAACAAGGACAAACTGGCAAAATCCATCATGATGTCACCAGCTTATGGTCGTGTTCCTGGGAAAAATCGGCGACCAATCGCTCCAACTCACCCGCCAGCCCAGGGTCATCGCCACGAGCCAGCGCTGCAAACTCCACTCGCACCAAGCCCGTCTCATCTGCTTCGTGGACACGAATCCAGGCGCGACGCCTGGTGACAAACAGACTCACGACCAGCCCGCCGAGGATGACTGCTGAGGAGAGCGCAACGGGCAGCTGGGTGGGATCACGGTGAATATCAACGCTGATGAAACGGGGCAGGGAGGTGAACTCAATCGAGCCGCGGCCACCCGGCAATTCTTGTGATTCACCCAGAGCAAGAATGATCGAGTCTTCCCCTGTGTCCCCGCCGGTGATCTGAGTCAAGGACTCGGTGTCGAGGGAATACACATTGCGGGGAATGCCCTCGTTCAGGCCAAGGTCACCCTCAAAAACATTGAAGGTGAGCACGGGCTGGTCGGGCTCTGGATACACAGAGGTTAGAGCGCCGCTGGGCAGCGCAACTGCCGAGGGATAAAGGAATCCAATCAACCCGGTCTGGGACCTGAGACCATCGGGCAACTTCACCACACCAATGCTCGTGAGGTTGGAATCCTGGGGAAGGAAGGGAACCGGCTGACTAAACACCACATCACCCTCGGATGATCGAACGGTCACCCACGGAGCAAAACCGTTGCCCAGCAGATAGACGGATGTTCCCTGGATGTCCAAGGGCTCATTCACCTTCACCTGGGCTTCGCGACTGGAACCTTCTTCAGTGACGATCAAATTCGCGGTGAAGTCGAGCGCGTTGGCCACACCGCTGTTGAGGTCAAATTCATACTCGGGAACAAACTCATCCAGGGTGAGCGAATAGGGCTCGAGTGACTCTTCGGCAAAGAATCGACCTGGATTAAAGAAGTCATAACTGGTCAGCTGATTGGTGAACGTTTGGCCCTCGATGATGATGCGCTGGCCGGAGTACTTGTATCCCGTCCCAGCGGCAAGGCCAATCAAGATCCCGACAAGCCCCAGGTGAAAAACCAGGTTTGCCGTCTCGCGAAGATAACCCCGCTCAGCTGCTACTGCACCCTCCTCTGGGGCAACGCGATAGCCGGCCTTCTTCAATAACCGCTCCGCACTACTCAGCATGGCGGCTCGATCACCGGTGACCTGAATTGAGCTGTAGTGCTCCAGGCGCTCAAGTCTCGAGGGTGTGGCTGGTGGTGGTTGGCGCAGCGCCTTCAGGTGGTGTTGGGCTCTCGGCAAGATGCAACCCACCAGGGACACAAACAATAGAAGGTAGATGGCTGAGAACCACACCGAGGTGAAGGTGTCAAAAAGTTGGAGGCCATCGAGAATGGCGAAGAGTTCGGGATCATCGCGCTCAAACTGGATGACTCCGTTGGGGTTACTGGAGCGCTGGGGAACAAGAGACCCGGGGATGGCCGCCAAGGCCAGAAGCAACAACAGCACGAGGGCTGTTCTCATGCTGGTCAGTTGGCGCCAGAAGAATCGTGCCCAGCCCCCAGCGTCAAGGGTGGGTTGAGCGATCGCTGGAGCTTGCCGACCATCGTCATAATCAGAGGGGCGTAGTGGTTCCACTAATCACCGCCTGAAGGCTTGACATCCAGAACTGCCACACTCCAGTGACCATCGCCGTGCCAATGGCCATCAAAATCACGCCACCGGCAATGTTGATCGCCCGCATGTGCTTCTTGAGCCACCCCACTGCCCCCGTCACCCAGCCAAAGCCGAGCGCGATCAGGATGAAGGGCACGCCCAATCCGATGCAGTAGGCAATGGCGAGCGCGACAGCGCGAGGAATATCACCGGCGCTGAGCGCCAACGTGTTCACAGCAATCAAGGTGGGTCCAATGCAGGGCGCCCAACCAAGCCCAAAAACCACCCCAAGCAACGGAGCGCCGAGGTATCCATTCGCACTCGCAAGCGGGAGCTTCGTTTGGCGCTGCAGGAACGACACCTGACCAATAAAGACAAAGCCCATCAGGATGACCAGCAAGCCAGCAAAACGAATGATGATGTCCATCCACCCGAGAAGGAGCAAGCCCAGGGACGCAAACGCGACGGAGAACCCAATGAACACTGTGGAGAAACCGGTGATGAACAACAGCACACCCACAACAACCCGAGTCTTCGGTTTCGTTGCGAGTTCTGTGGTGGAAGTAAACCCGCTGACATAGCCGAGATAGCCGGGGACCAGCGGGAGGACGCAGGGTGAAGCGAAAGCAACCAACCCAGCGAGCAAAGCCAGCGGCAAAGCGAGCAGCAGAGAGCCGCTAAAGATGACCTCGCCGATGGAGTCCATTAGCTTGGCTCCTCGAGAACGGACTCGATCATGCCGACAAGAACCTCCGGGTCGCTCAGGAGACCGGAAATGCGACCGGCCACCCGGGCATCCTTATCGAGAACCAACGTGGTGGGGACGGCATTTGGTGCGATCTGCCCGGAAAACGCCAACCGCACCGCGCCATCGTTGGCATCCAGAACCGAGGGGTAGGTAACACCGAACTCCTTGGCAAACGTGAGCGCGGTGGGCGCTTGATCCATGATGTTCACACCAACGAAGACCACGCCCTGGTCCTTGAATTCCTGGTAGACGGCCTCCAGGTCAGCAGCTTCAAGGCGACAGGGCGGACACCCGGCATACCAAAAGTTGACCACCATGACCTGGCCCGCATAATCCGCGCTACTGAAAGTGTCGCCGAGATCGGTTTCACCGCTGAACTCCACCGGGGTGGCCCTGGAGTCCGGAGCAAGAATGGTGAGGGCGCCGTCTCCCGAGATGTAGTTCTGGCCGGTGCCCTCTCGATACTGTGCCGCTAGCTCGTCACCACTTCCGGTGCACGCACCGAGGATGAGAGCAAGCGCCACTGCTGTGGCGATGTGAAGAGTGCGCATTTAGACGGCACCCGTGTCGATGGCATCCTCGAGAAGATCAGTTGCCGGCTCGCGGTAGCTCTCCTCTTTCCACTTGGTGCCAATCTTCCTGAAGCTTGTGATGCTGGAGAGAGCACAGCGCCGCTGGTGGGGCATATGGGGCAACGGAATCCCCGCTGCTGTCCTGTGGAAGATCCAGATAGCAACCTGGTGGCTGACTAGGGCCACCTCACCTTCATCCACCGAGTTCCACGCGTGCTCTGCCATATCCAGCATGCGCTGGGAAATCTCGCGATAGGGCTCACCCCAGCTTGGCTTCCAAGGGTTCCTGAAGTGCACAAGCATCGAGGGCTCTCGGAAGACCCGGCCGAGGCTCAATCTGGTGCCCTCAAAAACGTTGATGCCCTCGTTCAAGCGCTCGTCAATCGTGATCGGAACGTCAACGCGCTTCGACAAAGGTGTTGCCGATTCAACGGCTCTTTGCAGAGGGCTGGAAAAGATCTTGGCAATGGGCCTGGTGGCTAGTGCGCTCGCCGACCGGTCTGCCATCTGCGTCCCACGTTCAGAAAGACCAAAACCATCGAGTCGACCGTAGAGAATCTTGTCTGGATTGTGGACTTCACCGTGGCGAACGAAGTGAATAAGGTCTGCAGGCACGAGCCCAAGTCTATGAGGCCATGGCTCCAGGGACGCTGAGGCGACTTGTAGACTCGGCTCTTGTGACCTCACGTATTCGTATTGCCGATCTCGCCCACACGACCGACGGAACGACCGTGACCGTCGGGGGATTCGTCGAGACCGTGCGAGACCAGAAGAAGGTCCAGTTCGTCATCCTGCGCGACGAGTCCGGTGCCGCACAGCTTGTGAACCCAGCCCTTCGCGAGGATGACCCCGAGGCAGGCTCCAGCCCCGAGCGACGTTCTCTCACCGACGCCATCTCCGCACTGGCCTCTGGCTCTTTCATTGAGGTCACCGGTGAGCTCAAGATTGACGAGCGCGTCAAACTCGGCGGTCTCGAGGTCAAGATGGCTTCGATGGTCGTCACCGGAGCTGCCGAACCAGAACCCCCCATCGCTGACGACTCCAGCGTGGATAAGCGCATGGACTGGCGTTTTCTCGATTTGCGCAGGCCTGGGGCGAACCTCATCTTCCGCGTCCAGACCACCTTCGAACACGCGATGCGCCAGTGGTGGGTGGAGCGCGACTGGATCGAAATCCACACCCCGAAACTGATGGCAAGTGCCAGTGAATCCCGCGCGGAGCTCTTCGAGGTCGGCTACTTCGACACCACCGCATACCTAGCCCAGAGCCCCCAGTTCTTCAAGCAGATGGCTCAGCCCGCAGGCTTTGGCGCGGTCTTCGAAATCGCGCCGGCCTTCCGTGCGGACCCTTCGTTCACTGCGCGTCACGCTACGGAGTTCACGAGCGTTGACGCCGAGATGAGCTGGGTCACATCACACCACGACGTGATGGCGATGCAAGAACAGGTCATTACCGCCGGAATCGCCGCCGTGGTGGAGAAGTATGGCGATCAGGTTCGCGACGTTCTTGGCGTTGAGCTCAGTGTTCCCACGACTCCGTTCCCTCGAGTGACCCTCGCAGAAGCACGCGACATCGTCGCCGCTGGTGGTTACGACCTTCCCCGTGCCGATGGTGACCTAGACCCCGAAGCAGAACGTCGCCTCTCGGCCTACATCCAAGAGAAGCACGGCCACCCCTTCGTGTTTGTGACCGATTACGACACCTCAATTCGGCCGTTCTATCACATGCGTCATGCCGACAACGATGGCCTCACCAACTCCTACGACCTGCTGTATCGAGGCACCGAGATCTCCACCGGTGCGCAGCGCGAGCACCGGATTGAGATCTTGGAAGCCCAAGCCAAGGACAAGGGCATGCACGTTGATGAGCTTGGCAGCTACTTCGACTTCTTCCGCCACGGGGTTCCACCCCACGGCGGGTTTGGCATGGGTTTGGCCCGGGTCATCATGCTGATGCTCGAGCAATCAAGCATTCGCGAAACGACGTTCCTCTTCAGAGGGCCAAACCGCCTCCTGCCCTAGAGCCAATTAGCCGCGAATCGGCAGAGCAGTGGTTGCCCACCCAAGCTCAGCGTCAAGGCGAGCAGCGAAGTCTTTAGCAACCCGGCTCAGAACCGCTGGATCGGCGTGCTCAAGATCAAGCGTGATCGGCAGATCCTCGCCAAACTTTGGGACCTCAATACTCAGCACCACCCCGTCCGGCAGAGCCACCGTCACATCAGCCGGGTCATCAAGAATCCAGTCCAGGCCAAGGCTGTCGGAAAGAAGCCCCAAGGCTTCAGCTTTGGAAATAAAGACCTTGGTGACCACGCTGAGGGTTGCCATCAGAGCGCACCTTTCTTGGCTTTGCAAGTCTTAGAGCAATACACAACAGAGTCCCAATTCTTGGCCCACTTCTTGCGCCACTCGAAAGGAAGTCCGCACACAGCGCAGATTTTTGGCTCAAAGCCGTTCTTCGTCTGCGCGACTCTTGCCATGACTCGACCCTACGTGACGGGCCCTGGGCGTGCCCTTACCTCGAACTGATCGACTGGAACTTCCGGATCGAAAGGGGCACGAAGATCGCCAACATAATCGCCATGCCAATAATCACCGTGGCAATCGGATTTTGTGAGGTCCATGCGTCACCAATCGGTGCTCCAGGGGGAGTGTTACCAAAGAGATCCCTCGCGGCTTGCACCAGAGCGGAAACTGGATTCCACTCTGCAAATACCCGCAGTGGCGTGGGCAGAGTGTCAGAGGGAACGAAAGCATTCGAGATGAAGGTCAGGGGAAAGAGCACCAAGAACGAGACGTTGTTAATGATTTCGGGGCTTCGAACGCTCATTCCGATAAACGCCATCACCCAGGAGAACGAGTAGGCGAATAGCAGGAGCAACACGACAGCGAACACAGCCTCGGCGAAGCTCGAGCGCACCCGCCAGCCGACAATGAAGCCGGTGATCATCATGACCACCATCGAGCTTGCGTTGATCACCATGTCGCCGTTGGTGCGACCCACCAATACCGCTGCTGGATTCATCGGAAGCGTCCGGAAACGGTCAATAATGCCGTCCTTGAGATCCTGAGCCATGGCGGATCCCGAGTAGGTGGAGCCAAAGACCACGGTCTGGGCAAAAATCCCTGCCATCAGAAATTCCTCATAGGAGCTTCCGGGGATATCGATCACGCCGCCATAGACATAGGTGAAAAGCAGCACGAACATAATCGGCTGGATGAGGGTGAAGACCAGGATGTCTGGCACCCGCTTGATCTTGAGCAGATTGCGTTTAGTCGTAATCCAGCCATCAGAGAGGAAGCGGCCAATCGGAGTTCCCGTGGGAGTCAATGAGGTGCTCATGCGTTTTCCTCCTGGAGGACAGCGTGCCCGGTGAGCTGCAGGAACACATCATCGAGCGTTGGTCGCCGCATTCCGGCGTCGTTGAGTTCCACCCCAGCGTCGGCTAGATCTTTGAGAACTTTCTGCAATGTTTTTGCTGCGTTCTCGACTGGCCCCACCAGAGTCCTCGAGTCAGCACCGGAGGTGATGTCCCCGGTCACGTGACGGGCAAGAACGGACCTCGCCTTGTCGATGTCGGCGACGTCGTGGACTGTCACTTCGACTCGTTGGCCACCAACGAGAAGTTTCAGCTCATCGCTCGTGCCCTGGGCAATAACGCGACCCTCGTCAATCACGGCAATGTTGTCCGCCAACTGGTCGGCCTCTTCGAGGTATTGGGTAGTCAAGAGCACCGTGGTCCCTTGGCCGACCAACGTCTTGATAACGCCCCACAGCGCAAGCCGACTTCTTGGGTCAAGACCGGTGGTGGGCTCATCGAGGAACAACACCGGTGGATTCACCACCAGTGCACCCGCTAAGTCAATCCGCCGTCTCATACCGCCAGAGAATCCCTTGACGACGCGATCTCCAGCTTCCACCAGATCAAACATGTCGATGAGTTCCCGCGCCCGAGCCTTCGACTGAGCTGGAGAGAGGTGATAGAGCCTGCCCACCATGTCAAGATTCTCAAAGCCCGTGAGGTTCTCATCAACAGCGGCATATTGCCCACTCACGCCAATCATTCGGCGGATGTCCTCGGGGTGATCGACAACATCAACGCCGTTGATACTCGCGGAACCGGAGTCCGGGGTGATCAGTGTCGTCAGAACCTTCACGGTGGTGGTCTTCCCTGCGCCGTTAGGGCCCAGCAGAGCTTGAACGGTCCCCTGGGGGATCTCCAGCGAAAGGCTATTCAGCGCCGTGACGGTTGTCTTTCCAGCTTGGTATGTCTTGACCAGATTGCTGGCCTCGATGAACGCACTCACGTTGCTACTTTCTGCCCGAAGGCGTGGGAACCCTAGTTCTGGGGGAAACCAAGGTTCAAGCCACCGTGGCTGGGGTCCAGCCAGCGGCTGGTGACAACCTTGGTGCGGGTGAAGAAGCGGAAGCCTTCTTCACCGTGTGCTCTGGAGTCCCCGAAGAGCGAGTGCTTCCAACCGCCGAAGGAGAAGTAGGCAACAGGGACCGGGATTGGCACGTTGATGCCGATCATTCCGACCTGAACCTCGTTCTGGAAGCGCCTCGCAGCACCACCATCGTTGGTGAAGATTGCCGTGCCATTTCCAAAGGCTCCAGAGTTGATTAGCTCAAGACCCTCTTCATAGGACTGGACACGAACGACCGAGAGGACAGGGCCGAAGATCTCATCCTGGTAGACCTTGCTGGAGGTGGGAACCCGGTCGATCAGGGTGGGGCCCAACCAAAAACCACCGGGCTCGCCATCTGGCTTCACATCGCGACCATCCACGACAACGGTGGCACCATCTTTCTCAGCAATCTCAATATAGGAGGCAACCTTGTCGCGGTGGACCTCGGTCACCAGAGGGCCCATGTCGCAGGCGCGACGGCCGTCGCCCACCTTGATGCCGGCCATCTTGCTCGCGATTGCATCGATCAAAGGATCAGCAATGGGCTCCACGGCAACGACGACCGAGATGGCCATGCATCGCTCACCGGCAGAACCAAACCCAGCATTGACGGCAGAATCCGCCACGAGGTCAAGGTCGGCATCAGGCAGCACCAGCATGTGGTTTTTTGCCCCACCAAGGGCCTGAACCCTCTTGCCGGCCTTCGCGCCGGTTTCGTAGACATAGCGAGCAATCGGGGTGGAACCCACAAACGAAATGGACTGCACATCCGGGTGAACCAACAGCGCATCCACGGCTTCTTTGTCACCGTGGACGACATTGAAGACACCATCGGGCAGGCCTGCCTCGGTGAGGAGCTCGGCAACCCAGTTCGCAGCTGACGGGTCCTTCTCGCTCGGCTTCAGGATCACACAGTTTCCAGCGGCAAGCGCAACCGGGAAAAACCACATCGGCACCATGGCGGGGAAGTTGAAGGGACTAATGATTCCCACAACACCCAAAGGCTGCTTCAGGGAATAGACATCGACATCAGTGGACGCGTTCTCCGAGTACTCACCCTTCATGAGGTGACCAAGGCCACAGGCAAACTCAACAACCTCTTGGCCACGCTGGATTTCACCCATCGCATCGGAGAGAACCTTGCCGTGCTCTTCGGTGATGATCGCTGCAAGCTCAGACTTCTTCGCCTCCAGGAGCTCCCGGAAGCGGAACATTACCGACTGGCGCTTAGCGACCGAAAGGTCACGCCATGCGGGAAAAGCAGCGTTTGCAACAGCAACGGCTTGATCGAGATCTGCCGCACTGGCCAGTGCGACCTCTTTTGATACTGTCCCGAGAGCCGGGTCATAGACCGGCGCTGTGCGCTTGGATGAACCGGCGAAAGACTTTCCGCCGACGTAGTGAGAAACAACAGCCATGACCCAGGTCACTCCTTTAGGAACTAGGGAAGAACGCTCTTCCCGACTCTATCTTTTCTAGAAGCTGGAGGCATCAATCACGAAGCGATAGCGAACGTCGCTATCGACGACCCGATCCCAGGCTTCGTTGATTTCTTCAGCCTTGATGACTTCGATGTCAGAGCCAATGTTGTGCCGGGCAGCGAAATCCAGCATTTCCTGAAGCTGGCCCACGGGGCCAATCATGCTTCCGGCAATACGACGACGCTGCGCCAGCATCGAAAACGCCTTGATCGGATAGGGCTCGGGGGCAAGTCCCACCATGACCAGGGTTCCATCAAGGGCAATGAGCTCCAGATAGTCATTCAAGTCAATCGGCGCAGAAACAGTGTTGATGATGAGATCAAACTGCTTCTTGTGGGTCTCGAAGACTTTGCCGTCTGTCGTGACGATGAAGTCATCGGCTCCCATCCCAAGCGCGTCGGCGCGCTTGGATTCGGAGTGTGAGAAGACCGTGACTTGTGCTCCAAGGGCACTAGCGAACTTAACACCCATGTGGCCAAGCCCACCCAGACCGATAATGCCTACTTTTTTGCCGGGGCCAGCGCCCCACTCTTTGAGCGGTGAATACAGGGTAATGCCGGCACACATCAGCGGTGCAGTGGCGGCGGGGTCCAAGGAGTCGGCAACGCTGACCACATATCCCTGGTCAACCACGATCCCGTTGGAATAACCGCCCTTGGTGATGGATTTGCCATCGCGCTCAAGCGCATCGAAGGTTCCGGTCATGCCCTCGCGACAGTAGTTGCTCATCCCGGCGAGGCAGTTCTCACAGGTGCGACAGGAGTCGACATAGACCCCAACACCCACGCGCTGACCCACGGCAAAACGCGACACATTGCCGCCAACGGCGGTCACTCGACCAACAATCTCGTGCCCTGGAACGAGGGGGAAATTGATCTCGCCCCATTCGTTGCGACCCGTGTGGATATCGGAGTGGCAGATTCCCGACCAGTCAATAGCGATCTGAACGTCATCAGTGCCAACATCGCGTCTCGTGAAACTCCAGGGAACCAGCTTCTCTTTTTCGGCCATTACGGCATATCCACGAACGTCCATCATCTTCTTTCGTCAGCAATGTAAAGCGTTCACCATTATGTCCTAGTGCTCCTAGGCTTAGGCGATGACCACCGTCGAGCTAGAAATCACCACCATGGCTCATGGTGGCTCAGGAATTGGCCGCCTCGATGGACGGGTTGTCTTCTGCCCGGGCGTCATTCCTGGCGAAGTTGTTGAGGTTGAACTAGTCGAGACGTCCAAGAAATCCTTGTGGCGGGCCCAGCCGATCAAGCTCATCAGCCAGAGCGAACACCGCGTCTCGCACATCTGGCCAGAGGCCGACATGAGTAGAACGTGGCAACAGCGCGCCGGCGGCGCGGACTACGGCCACATCGCTCTTCGTTACCAAAAGGAACTGAAAACCTCGATTCTCCAAGATTCATTGCGCCGATTTGGCAACCTCGAGGGCGACCTCATTGACAACGCCATCGTCCAGGGAGTCCCTGGCGATGATGAGCGCGGTGGTCTGCACTGGCGCACCAGGGTGACCTTGCACGCCAACGAAGCCGGTGGGCTCGGCCCCTATGCTGAGCGCTCCCGAACAGTCATTCCCGTGACAAGCCTCCCCCTGGCCTCCAAGGCCATCGGAGAGTCTGGTGTCTTGGAGACTCTGTACAAAGGCTCAACCACTGTCCGCGCTCTTGACACCGGTGGCTCTGGGGTCCGACTCGTCGTCGACAAGCAGACCCCCGCAGACATCGTGGAACAGGTCGGCGATGTCGAATTCTCGCTCTCAGACCACTCGTTCTGGCAAGTGCACCAACAGGCTCCAGCAATTCTGAGTGCTGCAGTTCAGCGCGCGCTCCCGCCCGAGCGACTGGTCCCCAGTGCCGAAAACCTTGACCTGTACTCGGGCGTCGGACTTCTCGGGCACGCTCTGGCATCAGTAAGCCCAGAGCGGTTGAACCTCACGGCCGTGGAATCAGATGAGCTTGCCACGAAGTATGTCGGGAAGAACCTCGATGGCATTGCTGATGTCACAGCGGTGAATGCTCAGGTTCACCGCTGGCTGGAGACGGCAGTCCAGGGTGTGGGACCACAGAATGCTGACAAATGGCGTGAGGCCACCGTCATCCTTGATCCACCACGCAGTGGAGCGAATACCGAGGTCATCAGCTCGCTGGCTGACCTCGGCATGAGCACGATTATTTATGTGGCCTGCGACCCCGTCGCTCTGGGCCGTGATGCCGGGTTGCTCGCCCAGGTGGGCTACGAACTGGTATTCCTGGAGGCCTGGGATCTGTTCCCTCACACCCACCACATGGAATCCATCGCCACCTTCATTCGAATTTAGGAACCACTGTGCCAACGCTCTATCTCGCCTCGACTTCCCCAGCCAGGAAGCAGATCCTGCAGGATCTAGGACTCCAGGCGATCGTCCTTCGACCTGACGTTGACGAGGAACTGGCAGTGGCCGAGATGACCGAAGAGCCAGCGCCTGAGGCGGTCGCTCTTCATTTGGCCAGGCTGAAGGCAGAAAGTGTCCTCGACCCCTCGATAGATGGGCTCGTGATTGGTGGCGACTCGGTGTTTCACTTCGAAGGCCAGAACTATGGCAAACCCTTAGAGCCAGAGGTTGCCAAGCAACGCTGGCTCGCGATGGTGGGCAAGAGCGGCACGCTCTTTTCCGGCCTGTGGGTCATCGATCACAGCGGTGGAGTCGTTGTCTCGGCGGCGGGTGAAGTAAGTCACGCGAGCGTCCACTTTGCCGACACGATTGATGAGCAGGACATCCATGCGTATGTGGCAACGGGAGAACCCCTGCAGGTCGCAGGCGCTTTCACCTTGGATGCCAGGGGCGGCGCCCTAATCGACAGGGTTGAAGGCGACCCGCACGCCGTTGTGGGGATGTCCGGTGCATCGCTGCGTCGGCTGATCAGTTCTCTGGGCCACCGCTATTCCGAGCTCTGGTAATCGCTCCCACGTCGGGGTCGTTTGCGTGTCGTTCAGGATTCGGTAACGCCAAGTCCACGTCCCACGCCTTGACTGAACTCGAATGAATCTCTTGCTGGTCTACGCTCGGACCCTCCACGCTCTCCGAGCTTTCCTCGAGCGTCGCGGGCTCCTCCAACTACTCGACGAGAGGGCTACTCGGTCGACTCGTGCCCTTTGGGTGAGGTCACTGCTCTCGGTATTGGATTTTGACGACTTCACAAAGCTCGATCTGCCGTGGTGGACCTTTACGGCCAGCGCGGAGGTGGCTGACTTTCTGTCCAAGCGACCCCAGGCCCGAGTTTTCGAGTGGGGATCTGGATCATCGACCGTCTGGCTAGCCCAACGCAGCGCATCGGTCACGTCCATCGAGTCGGATGCCGGATGGGCGAAGAGAGTCTCTCGTTCTGTGCCAGGTCATGTCGCCATCATCGCGCCACCGATTCCCAGAGCAACACGGTCAACACGTGTGCGCTCCAAGCGCTGGGGATATCGATCCCTCGACTTCAGCGCGTATGTGGGCGCTATCGACGCAATACCCGGTGACTTCGATCTCATCGTCATTGATGGTCGCGCTCGAGAAGCGTGTTTCGCACGAGCTCTTCCGCGACTGGCGGAGGGGGGAACCATTGTCTTCGACAACACCAACCGCCGGCGATATCGGAGAGTTCTGCGCCATCACCGCGACGAGATCGCGGTGACAATGTCCACTGGTCTCACACCAATCCTGCCCTGGCCCTCAACCACTGCCCTGGTGACCAGAAGGCCCGCTTAGGCAGCGACGAGTGCCCGAGTGCGGGTGGCGAGAACACTCGCGTAGTGCCCAAGCAAGGCCTGGTTGTTGTTCTCCCACGACTTATCAGCGACAGCCAAGTAGGCCTCCCGCGCCATCGCTCGACGAGCAACGTCATCATCGACAAGGGCATGAACCTTCTCGCGAAAGGCGCCCCAGCGGGTGTGATCCACTAAATAGCCATCAATGCCATCACGAATCAGGTGTCGCTGGCCCCCAATCGACGGGGCAACAACGGGCAGACCTGAGGCGTGAGCCTCTTGAATTGTCTGCCCGAAGGTCTCCTCAGTGCCGGCGTGAACAAAGATATCCATCGCGGCATAAGCATTTGCGAGGTCATCACCAGAGAGGCGACCGGCGAAAGTCACTGGGTAACCAGTGAATCGGTCCTCCAACTCCTGGCGATCGGGCCCATCCCCGACAATCACGATCCGGGTGCCGGGGATTCCGCAGACCTCAATCAGGCGGCCAACCTGCTTCTCGGGGGCCAGGCGACCGACATAGCCCACGATGCGCTCAGCTTGGGGTGCCCACTTGGCGCGAAGCTCCTGAGCCACAGGGGTGTTTCGACGGGTGGGGGAGAACAACCCGAGGTCAACTCCGCGCCCCCAAATGTCAACGTTGTCGATGCCGAGGCTCTTCAACCTGTCAACGCCATCCTGGGTGGGAGCAAGGGTCAGTGTCGCCAGCTTGTGAATGTTTGCGGTGAGCGCGTCAAGAATGCTGGTCGCAAAGTCGAGACCGTAACGCTTCATGTATCCAGCGACATCGGTTTGGTAGATCGCAACAGTGGGCACGCCTCTCCGGTGGCCATAGGCGATGGCCTCCCCGCCCAACCAAAACGGTGCGGCCACGTGAATCACATCGGGCTCAAAGCGGTCCAGCGCGGCAGAAACGAAGGGTGTGGGAATTGCTACCGGAAAACCGCTGAGAACAACAGCCGGGCTCTTGATGACAGGGACACCGCGATAGCTCGGGCCCTCAGATGTCGGCGCGATGACCAGAATCTCGTGGCCCTGTGCGAGCAAAGTATCGATTACGCGCAGAACAGAGTTGGTGACGCCATTGATGGAGGGAAGAAAAGACTCCGTAACAATGGCAACCTTCATCTGGCCACCCCGGCGTTCAGTCGTTCTCGGCCAACAGCCATGTAGTAGCGGGCAAAATCAAGCGACGACTTCACCATCTGCACGCGCTGGTCGTCCGACTGGGCCTTCCCTGTTGACACCTCAGCAATTACGTGGCCACGGAACCCGCTTTGCGCCAGCAACTCCAGTGTTTCTCCTACCGGCTGGGTGCCCTTGCCGGGGAGGAGGTGCTCATCGAACAGGTGGAAGTTCTCCTTCGGGCTCGTCCCGTCACACAAGTGAACGTGAGCGAGTCGCTCGCCCCACTGGCGAGCAAGCCGCAGGGCGCTAACACCCTGCATAGCTGCATGCGAGAAATCGAGAGTCAACGACGGGAGGTCTAGTTGCCCAGGATCCCAACTGGGCGCGTAGGCCTCGATGTTGATGGACGAGGACGCCCAGCCAAACATGTTCTCAACAGCGATAGTCACCCCGTGAGTGTCCGCCACCTCGTGGACGACTTTCTCAAAGCGCCTCGAATAGAGAAGTTGCCAACGAAACGGCGGGTGCACGACAACCGTGTCGGCGCCCAGCATGACTGCCAGTTCAGCGCTTCGCTCAAGCTTCTGGGCCGGGTCATACCCAAAAACACCGTGGGTCAGCAGAAGGACCGGCGCGTGAATCGACACAATCGGCAGGTCAAAGCGCCGTGAGAGAAAATCCAGAACCCTAGGGTCCTGGGTCTCTGGTGCATTCGTGACCATTATTTCCATGCCTTCGGCGCCGGCTTCTTTGGCCAACCGGAAGGAGTCCTCCAGGC
>JAIOWV010000015.1 GCA_021741945.1 Pontimonas sp. | reverse complement strand
GGAGGAGAAGTAATGGTCACCGGCCATGCACTAACGCTACTCGTTCACTCAGGGGCAAGGGCTAGGCTTGGCCTACATTCACTAAGGGAGCAGCTATGAATTTCGGAACCGCAATCGCCACAGGCTTTCAGAAGTATTCGGACTTCACGGGGAAAGCGTCGCGTTCAGAGTTCTGGTGGTTCCAGTTGTTTCTCGTGCTTGTGAGCATTGGCGCTTCAGCCCTGTGGGACGCACTCGGTGCTCTCTGGTTCGTCGCGACCATCGTCCCCTACCTGGCGATCGGGGTTCGCAGGCTTCGCGATGGCGGCTTCCCGTGGGGACTCATCTTTATCGGACTGGTGCCCATTATCGGAACCGTTGTGATGATTGTTCTCTGGACCCAGCCAAGCAAGGTCGAAGCCGCCGAGTAGGGTCTAGCCCTTCCAGATTGTCTTCAAGTTCGTGAACTCACGAATACCGGCAGCGCCGAGTTCCCGACCAAACCCGGAGTCCTTGATGCCTCCAAAGGGCAACTCCGGATAGGAAATGGTCATGCCGTTGATGAACACGGCGCCAGCGTCGAGTTCTTTCATGAAGTAGTCGAAGTCGTCTTCGCTGGTGCTCCAGAGCGCTGAGCTCAACCCGAAGGTGGTCTGGTTGGCGATGCGAATGGCTTCTTCTTTGCTCTCCACGCGATAGACGCTCGCGAGAGGGCCAAAGGCCTCCTCCATAGTGAGTCTCATCTCCGGAGTGATCGCCTCAATGATGGTCGGTGGGTAGTAGAAGCCTGGCCCCTCGGGTAGCTCGCCACCCAGTAGAACATTTGCGCCCTTTGACCTTGCATCATCAACCAGGTCGGCGATGTCCTTCTGGCCGTTCTTGGTCGCCAGAGGCCCAACCTGAGTCTCATCTTGCATGGGGTCGCCCACAATGAGCGCTCCCATCTTCTCGACGAAGAGGGGCACCCACTTGTCATAGACGTCAGCGTGAACGATGAACCGCTTGCCCGCGATGCAGGACTGGCCGTTGTTGTGAGTCCGGGCAGTCACTGCCACCGTGGCTGCCTGCTCAAGATCCGCAGAGGGCATCACGATGAAGGCGTCCGAGCCGCCAAGCTCAAGAACAGACTTCTTGACCTGGCGACCTGCCCGCTCTGCCACAGCTCGTCCTGCGGGCTCTGAGCCCGTGAGGGTGACGGCCTTGATGCGCCAGTCATCGATGATTGCGTTGACTTCTTGGGCGGGAATCATGAGGGCGCTGAACGAGCCCTCAGGGAAACCGCCGCGGGTGAACAGGGCATCGAGATAGAGGGCAGAGAGTGGAACGTTGGAGGCGTGCTTCAAAATTCCAGCGTTTCCTGCCATCAATGCGGGAGCGGCAAAGCGCATCACCTGCCACAGCGGGAAGTTCCAGGGCATCACAGCAAGGATGACGCCCAGTGGCTCATAGCGAGCCCAGGCTGCCGAGGCGTTCACCGAGCTCGGGTCAGCCAGTGGCTCGTCAGCCAAGAAGGTATCCGCGTTCTGTGCATAAAATCGCATGTTCTTGACGCACTTAAGTGCTTCGCCGCGGGCTTGGGTGATGGGCTTGCCCATTTCTCGAACGATCATTGCGGCAAGCTCGTCAACATCGGCTTCCATCAGATCGGCAGCCTTGTTCATCCATGCGGCCCGTGTGGCATAAGAGGTCCGACGGAGGACCTCATAGGCTGCCTGAGCCTTAGCGAGGCGCTCTTCCACCTCTGCTGGGGTGTGGGCGGGGAACTCGTCCTCGGTGGCTCCGGTGGCGGGGTTAACGACGGCAATCGGCATGGCCAACAACTCTCCTTGAATCACGCAATCTGACTACACCCCATCGTAGTCCTGGCGTTTGGGCGCTCCGGCTACGGGTTGGCGATGAGCGCCCGGGCAGTCGAATCATCGATGATGAGATCGGTGATGAGTTCGGCACTGAGCGCGCCCTTCAGACTCTGAAGGCGCGATTGCCCAGAGAGCACGCAAAGTCGGCGCGGGGTGTTGCGAATGACGTCAATGCCCGGACCCGAAGAGCGCAGATTAATGGGAATGTCTTGCCAGCTCCCGTCGGCCCTGAAGAAGACGGTCGCGACATCCCCGACGATGCCCTCTTTTTCCAACAACGCCACGTCGGCTTCACTCAAGTAACCGCCGGCGTAGACCTGCGAGGGTACCTCGGCAAAGATCGAACCCACACCGAAGAGGGCGATGTCCATCTTCTTCTGGAGCGCCAAGATTCGAGCCGTGCTCCTCTCGCGCCAGAGTGCTGCCTTGGTGTTGGGGTCATCGAAAAACGCTGGCACGGGGAAGTGGGTGACGTGGACTCCGAAGGCCTCACCAAAGCGGCGCAGGATTTCGCTGGAGTAGGTAACACCGGAGGTGTGGTCATTTCCGGCTCCATTGAGCTGGACAACCTCAGAGTTGCTCGTTGTTTTCTTGACCAAGTGCCTGCTCACCGCACTCGTGGTTGACCCCCACGCGATTCCCATCGTCATGTTGGAGGAGAAAAAGTCCCCGAGCATTCGTGCAGCTGTGAGAGCCACTCGCTCGAGCCGGTCGATATGCGATGTGCGCTCTGGAACGGGAACTAGGTATGCCGAGACGCCGTAGCGGGATTTGATCTCACGCTCAATTCTTTGAGGTGCCTCGGTGGGGGAGGCGACCCGGATATCCACTATCCCTCGGCTCCTTGCCATATCTAGCAGGCGAGAGACGGAGGAGCGCGAAATGTTCAGCTCATCCCCGATGGCCTCCATAGTGAGGTCTTGGATGTAGTAGAGCTGCGCCGCTCTCCACGCATCCCGCAACCGAGCGGTGTCTTTTGCTGTGGGTGCCATGCATATCAGTCTTGCACGTTTGTGCAGAAAAGTTGCGACGCAATATATGTGTAGCCCAATGTCTTCTACAACAGGGCAATCTGCAACGAGGCAGCAGGAGAAATTCCCATGGCACCAGCACGACGAGAGCAGCTCGGATCCGAGCGCCTCGCTCACGTGCGCCGGGACCCCCAAGTAGAAGTACTCATTATCGGCGGTGGCATTAATGGCCTCGCCACTTTCAGGGACCTAGCCCTTCAGGGCGTCCGGGTGCTTTTGGTCGAACGCAACGATTTCTGTTCGGGCGCCTCCGCAGCTTCCTCGCACATGATTCACGGTGGTGTGCGCTACCTCGAGAACGGCGAACTGCGTCTGGTGAAAGAGTCACTCCAGGAGCGCAACCGTCTTCTCGCAGCGGCTCCCCACTATGTGCGCCCACTCAAGACGACAATCCCGATCTTCTCGGTGTTCTCCGGGTTGTTGGCGGCACCTCTGCGTCTGCTGACCCACACGCAGGGCAAGCCGAAGGAACGCGGTGCGTTTCTGATCAAAGTCGGCCTGATGCTCTATGACACTTTTGGTCGCGACGGCGGTCGCATGCCCCGCCACAGTTTCCTTGGCAAGAAGAAGTCCCTCGCTCAAATGCCCTACCTGCACCCCGATGTGAAATACACCGCGACCTATTACGACGCTGCGATGGACAATCCCGAGCGCCTGGCCCTCGATGTTCTCCGTGATGGCTTGGACGCTGGACCCCACGCCCGTGCCGCCAACTATCTCTCCGCCGTTGGCTTTGAAGGCGAGAGTGTCGTGGTGCGCGATGAGATGACCGGTGAAGAGTTCTCCATCTCCGCAAACGTTGTGATCAATGCTTCTGGACCGTGGACGGACCTCACCAATGAAGGCCTGGGGATGCCCACCGCGTTCATGGGTGGAACGAAGGGTTCGCACATTGTTCTGGACAACCCCGAGTTGTTCGCCGCCTGCGATGGTCGCGAGATTTTCTTTGAGAACAGCGACGGTCGCATCGTCTTGATGTACCCGATTGTCAATCGGGTCCTGGTCGGCACGACAGATATCCCCGTGGATATGCGTGACGAAGTTGTGTGCACAGACGAAGAGGTGGACTACTTCTTCGATCTCGTCAAGCACGTCTTCCCGGGGATCCACACCGACCATTCCCAAATCGTCTATCGGTATTCAGGGGTCCGGCCACTTCCGGCCAGCGGGGACACCAACCCAGGCTTCGTCTCGAGGGATTACCGGATAGTCCACGGCCGACTGGGCGAGGGGATACCCGTTCTTTCTCTCGTTGGCGGCAAGTGGACGACGTTCCGCGCTCTCGGCGAGCACCTTGCCGATGAAACTCTGGCCGTGCTCGGCAAGTCCCGCTCCGTAGGCACAGAATCGCTTCCCATTGGCGGGGGTCGGGACTTCCCAGTCACACAGAGCACGAAAGCGCAGTGGGCACGTGAGCACGCCCAGGCGATCACTCCAGAGCGTGCGGAGCAGTTGCTCCTGCGCTATGGCACTTATGCCACCCGGGTGATTGCGGATCTGGCGGTGTGGGGCGACGAGCCCCTGGAACACCACCCCGGTTATTCGGTGGGGGAGATTCGGTCTTTGATTGCCCGCGAATGGGTCGTCACACTTTCGGATATTGTTCACCGACGCACGAGTCTGGCCTTTAGTGGCCAGCTAAGCCACTCTTTACTCTCTGAGCTCGCCCAGATTATGGCGAGCGAACGAGGGTGGAGTAGCGAAGTCATCGCGCGGGAAATCATGTCCATCACAGTCGAGGAGGGCAGCTCACAATGGGTCTTGAGCTAAATAACATCAGCCTGGTCGAGGGCGGTGAGAACTGGATTTCGGACGTCACGGTCAGCTTTGGCGCCGGCATCAACGTGCTAGTTGGGCCGAACCTTGCGGGTAAGACAACGCTCATGCGCATCATTGCCGGGCTCACCAAGCCCACCACGGGCACCATCACCTTGAACGGTCAGGACATCACTGAGACCAATGTTCGTGACCGCTCGGTTTCGTTCGTGTATCAGCAGTTCATCAACTACCCGGCGTTCTCGGTTTTTGACAACATCGCGTCTCCTTTGAAGGTGTCCGCCGAAAAGCCCACTAAGGAGCAGATTGCAGCCCGGGTTGAAGAGCTTGCTGAACTGTTGGGCTTGACTCCGTTCCTTAAGCGCAAGCCGAGCGAGCTTTCGGGTGGGCAGCAGCAGCGTGTGGCGATTGCTAGGGCTCTCGCCAGAAAATCTGACCTTGTCCTTCTCGATGAGCCACTAGCGAACCTCGATTACAAGCTGCGCGAGCAACTGCGCGAGGAGCTGCAGGAGATTTTCTCTTCAGCCGACAACGTGGTGCTCTACAGCACCGCTGAGCCCTCTGAAGCACTGGACTTTGCGACCACGACAGTAGCAATGTTCCAGGGACGCGTTGAGCAGACCGGCCAGGCTTTGGACCTCTACCGGAACCCCTCGAAAGTGTCGGTTGCGCAGGCACTCTCCGACCCACCAATCAACCTCGTGTCCTCTACTGTCTCTGGTTCTTCGGTGTCCTTTGGCACGACGACGGTTCCCCTCAAGGACTCGTCGCTTCGCGATGGCCAGAGCTTCACCCTGGGTCTCCAGCCACACCGGATTCACCTGAGTCGCGGCAGCGCCAGCGACGCGGAGTTCACCGGCGTGGTGCAGCTCGCTGAGGTGACAGGAAGCATTACCTATGTCCACCTGACACTCCCCACACGCGAGTACGTGGTGATTGAACTCGATGGCGCTCACCCCATGGAGCCTGACAGTTCAGTAACGGGCTATTTCGCCACGTCTGACCTCTATGGATTTGATGCCGAGAGCGGCGCCACTCTGTTTGTTCCGAAAGTGAGCGTGAAGTAAATGGCTGAGATCGTCCTCGATAACGTCGCCCACAGCTATGACGGCGGTAACACTTACGCCCTCAAGAAGATTGACATGACCTGGGAAGACGGCAAGGCATACGCCCTGCTTGGTCCCAGTGGTTGCGGCAAGACCACATTGCTCAACATCATGTCCGGCATCGTGAAGCCCTCCCAGGGCCGGATTTATATTGACGGAGTCGATATCACCGACAAGCCGACCGAAGACCGCAATATTGCCCAGGTCTTCCAGTTCCCAGTCCTCTACGACACGATGAGTGTTCGGAAGAACCTGGAGTTCCCCCTCAAGAACCGCAAGATTGCCCCGGACGTCATTGAGAAGCGCGTTGCGGAAATCGCAGAGCTGCTGGGCCTTGAGGATGACCTTGATATCCGACCAGGCAAACTGCGCTCAGACCTTCAGCAAATCGTGAGCCTCGGCCGGGGTCTGGTGCGCAGCGACGTCGCAGCAATCCTCTTCGACGAACCCCTCACCGTAATCGACCAGAACTTCAAATGGACGCTGCGCAACCGCCTCAAGCGGTTGCACCTGCAGACCGGTGTCACCCTCGTCTATGTCACCCACGATCAAACAGAGGCGCTGACCTTCGCGGACAAGGTTCTCCTGATGAACGCTGGTGAGGTTGTCCAGACTGGATCCTCAGAAGACCTTTTCCTCGAGCCAAGCCACGAGTTTGCGGGATATTTCATTGGGTCTCCCGGTATGAACTTCCTGGATGTGACCGTCAAGGATTCGGTGGTCACTTTCGAGGGAATGAACCTGGGTACCGCTGATGTGGGTGGCCTCCAGGGCTCATACCGCTTGGGCGTTCGCCCCGAGTTCGTCACCCCCGGTGGCTCACACGGACACCAGATGACGGTGCTTCGCGTGGAGAACCGCGGCGGTTACCAGCTCATCAAGCTTGGCCTTGGCTCGCAGACCCTGCTCTCCAAGGTTGAGTCCGATGTCTCGGTCCGTGAAGGCGACAAAGCCGCCTTCACCTTCGTGCCGGAGCGCACGTTCCTCTTTGAGCACAAAGTCATGTGCGCCAGGGTCCAGCCAGCAGGGAAAGGGCGATAAGTCATGCTGAGCAAGAGAAAGAACAACAAAGCCTGGTTCCTGGTCCTGCCAGTGGTGCTGGTGGTGGCCTTCACCGCCATCATTCCGTTGATGACGGTGGCGAACTACTCCGTGCAGGATGTTTTGAGCCCAGCAAACCGTCTCTACATGGGCCTCGACTTCTTCCGGGCCATCGCCACAGACCCAGCTATCATCGCTGCCTTCCAGAGAAACCTGATCTTCTCAACCCAGATTCTGTTGATTGAGATTCCACTGGGTATCTTTATCGCTCGTTTGATGCCTCGGGAAGGCTGGAAAGCCGCCGCTGCCCTCGTGATTGTGGCAATCCCGTTGATCATCCCCTGGAACGTTGTGGGAATTACCTGGCGTATTTTGGCCAGGCCCGACGTTGGACTCCTTGGCGTCACGGTCAACCAGTTCAGGCCCTTCGACATCGGTAACACCCCGGCTGACGCCTGGGTGACGATGGTCGCAATGGACGTCTGGCACTGGACGCCATTGGTCACACTGCTGGTTTACGCCGGCCTTCGCTCGATTCCTCAGGCCTACTACCAGGCTGCAGCCATTGACGCGGCATCGCCGTGGTCGGTGTTCCGGTTCGTCGAGCTTCCCAAGCTCCGTCGGGTGCTCATGATCGCTATCTTGCTGCGTTTCATGGACTCGTTCATGATCTACGCCGAGCCCTACATCCTGACCGGTGGTGGGCCCGGAACCTCGACTGAGGTGATGAGTATTTTGCTCTCGGTGCTTGCCCTGATTCAGTTCGATCTGGGCAAGTCGGCAGCGTTCTCGTTGATCTACTTCTTGATCATCCAGGTCTTCTCGTTCATCTTCTTCACGGTGCTGACTCTCGACGAGCGTCCTGGCGCCACCAAGAAGACCAAGAGGACGGTAATTCATAAGCGAGACGCTGCGCCCGGAGACGTCGCTACTGTGGAAGGAGGTCGGTCATGACCACCACCAACATTCCCGTGATTCAGGGCCCACTCAGGGGCTCCTACTTCGACTGGAGAAGCTGGCTTTTCTGGTTCATCATGGCCATCTGGTCCATCCCGCTGCTGTGGTTGGTATCGATGTCTCTTCGCTTCAACGAAGACATTCTGACCAAGTTTGAGATCATTCCGTCCAGAATCTCCTTCCGGGGTTACACGGACTTCTTCTCAGATCCCCTGTGGGTCGGATCGTTCATCAACTCGATTAGCTACACGACGATCAACATGGTTCTCTCGGTCGCCGTGGCGCTTCCCGCGGCGTATGCGTTTAGTCGCTACACGTTCTCGGGCGATAAGCACCTGTTCTTCTGGTTGCTGACAAACCGTATGGCCCCAGCGGCTGTGTTTGCTCTGCCGTTCTTCCAGATGTATCAGGCGGTCGGGCTCTTTGATACGACCTACGCTGTCGCTCTGGCTCACATGCTCTTCAATGTTCCGCTCGCAGTGTGGATTTTGGAAGGGTTCATGTCAGGAGTGCCCAAGCAACTGGATGAAATCGCGGAAATCGATGGCTACAAGTTCGGCCGTTTCTTCCTCACGATCTTCATTCCGATGATTCGGGCGGGTATTGGCGTGACGATGTTCTTCACCTTCATGTTTAGCTGGGTGGAGCTGCTCATAGCCAAGACGCTGACGGGACCGCGAGCGATGCCGCTCGCGGTGCAGATGTCGACGACGTCGACTGCGGCGGGACTCGACTGGGCGCTGCTCTCGGCAGCGGGTGTCATCGCCATTGTCCCGGGTGTCATCGTCATCTGGTTTGTCCGCAATTACATCGCCAAGGGCTTCGCGTTAGGACGGGTGTAGCCATGTTTAGTTTCATGTACTGGACGATTCCGGTGGCCATCATCTTTGTGTTGGTCTTCCTCATGATTGCCGGGATGACGATTTGGGGGCACTTCAGCCCTCCACACCGCCGTAAAGGCTTCGTGGGGTTCGTTACTGACCGCAGTGAGCGCCTCTATATAGCCCTGATCACGTTTGCGCTGATCATGGTGGTCTCCTTTGGCATCGCCGGGACGAACCCCTGGGTCTTTACCGCGATCGGCGCAGCTGTGGGAGCGGTGATTTTGAAATGGGGATGAGTTTAGGTTTGGCCAGCCCGCTTGGGATCTGGTCAAAGGGAGAAACGGCAATGCCGGGTCTCCCGATAACAACGTCAGTTAGCAGAGGTGTTGCTAGCTGGCAATTGACGAAAGGTAAGAAATGAGCGCAAGAAACGTCCTTTCACGGACGCGGAATGTCCTCGCCCTTTCGACGGCAACCCTCCTAGTCGCCTCGGCATGTGCCGGAGCGACCGGTGGGGCTGACGAGAGCGCTGTACCAACTCTCGAAGGCACGGCTGAAGAAAAGGCAGCTCAGTACATCGACCTCTACTTCCAGGAGAGCACGCTCACCCGGGACGAGCAGATGGCCGAGCTGATGTGGTTCATCGAGGCAGCAGAACCCTACCAAGGGCTGGATGTGAATGTCCTCTCTGAGAACATTCCTACCCACGCATACGAGTCTGAAATTCTTGCTGCGGTCTTCTCAGACCTCACCGGAATCAACCTGACTCACTCCTTGATGGGTGAAGGTGAAGTTATGGAGATCATCTCGACTGAGATCCAGACTCGCACCTCGGTGTATGACGGCTTCGTCAACGACACCGACTCCATCGGTGGTCACCAGCGCGGTGACTACATCTACCCCATTTCGACTCTGTTGGATTCCTCCCCAACCCTGCCGACTCTTGACCTCGATGACTTCATCGGTTTGAGCTTCGGTACCGGTTCGGACGGCGTTATCTACCAGATGCCCGACCAGCAGTTCGCGAACCTTTACTGGTTCCGCTACGACTGGTTCTCGGACCCCGAAATTCAGGCACAATTCGAGGAAATCTACGGATACCCCCTCGGTGTTCCTGTCAACTGGTCTGCGTATGAAGACATTGCTGTCTTCTTCTCGACCCAGGTCAACGGTGATGGAACCATCAACGGTGAGAAGGTCTATGGTCACATGGACTACGGTGCGAAGCACTTCTCACTCGGATGGCGCTTCACTGACGCATGGCTGTCGATGGCTGGAAACGGTGACACCGTCTTCCACCCTGAGACCGGCGATCGCACTCCTAACGGTATTCCCGTTGACGAGTGGGGTATCCGTGTCGAGAACTGTTCCCCCGTGGGTTCTTCTGTAACCCGTGGTGGTGACACCAACGCTCCTGCTTCGGTTTACGCCGTGCAGAAGTACCTCGACTGGTTCGAATACGCACCTCCCGGATCACAGAACATCAACTTTGATGAGTCTGCCGGTGTTGTGGGTGAAGGTTCCGTAGCTCAGCAGATGTTCTGGTACACAGTGTTCACCAGAGCAACTATTGACTCGCCTGCTATGACCGACGCTGACGGCAACGCTGTCTGGCGTATGGCTCCTAGCCCCCACGGCGCATACTGGAAAGAAGGACACAAGCTGGGTTACCAGGACGCAGGTTCCTGGACCTTCATGAACCACGCAGACGCTGACAAGCGTGACGCTGCATGGCTCTACGCACAGTTTGTAACCTCCAAGACAGTGGACGTTGCGAAGTCGATTCAGGGACTCACGTTCATCCGTGACTCGACAATCAACCACCAGTACTTCACCGACAACGCCGCTAACTACGGTGGTTTGGTGGAGTTCTACCGGTCACCTGACCGCGTGAACTGGACCCCAACAGGAACCAACGTTCCTGACTACCCCTCGATGTCTGCGCTTTGGTGGCAGGCAATCGGCTCCGCCGCAGCTGGTGAAGTAACCGCTCAGGAAGCTATGGATCAACTGGCCGCAGGCCAGGACGAGATCATGGAGCGTCTTGAAGCGGCTGGCGTTCACAGCGAATGTGGTGTGAAGCTGAACGAGGAACGCGACGCCCAGTACTGGCTTGACCAGCCTGGTGCTCCGTACCCCAAGTTGGCTAACGAAAAGCCCGCTGCAAAGACCCAAACCTACGATGACATCGTAGCTGCGTGGTTCCGCGGCGAGTCCGTTATCCAGGAGTAACTAGCTAGTTACGAAAGACTGGTGGCCGGGGGCGTAAGCCCTCGGCCACCCGTCCTTAACGAGAGGATGGCCTGATGGACACTGTGACAACCGCCCGCGTAGCGCTCTCTGATGGCACCCAGATGCCAGTCCTTGGCCTGGGGGTCTACAAGGTCGATAACGACGTTGTTGCTGGCCTGGTCAGCCATGCACTCTCCGTGGGGTACCGCCTGATTGATACGGCCTCCATGTACGACAACGAAGAGGGCGTCGGCAGGGCATTGGCAGCCAGTGACGTCCCCCGCAGTGAGATCCAGGTTGCGACGAAGTTCTGGATGGACGATTTGGGCTATGAGAACACCCTGAAGGCCTGTCGCACAAGCCTGGAGAAGCTCGGGCTTGAGTACCTAGATCTCTACTTGATTCACTGGCCCGCCCCCCAACGTGACCTCTATGTCGAATCCTGGCGGGCGATGGAAAAACTCAAGGCCGATGGGTTGGTCCGCTCGATTGGCGTGTGTAATTTCCACGCGGAGCACCTCGATCGGCTGGCAGAGAATTCCGACCAGCGCCCTGTAATCAACCAGGTCGAACTCCACCCCTGGCTCACCCAAGAACCACTAGTCCGGTATCACGAAGACCACGGGATCATCACTCAGGCCTGGTCGCCCCTTGCTAGGGGCCAGGTTTTGGCGGATGAGACCCTGATTGCCCTTGCCGAGGACTACGGGGTCAGCGTTGCCCAGTTGGTCCTCCGCTGGCACCTGCAACGGGGCATCACCGTGATTCCCAAGTCAAACTCGACGGCTCGGATTACAGAGAACTCCCACGTTTTTGGGTTCGCGTTGAGCGAGGAGCACATGTCCCTGATATCGGGACTCAACAAGGACTACCGCACGGGAGTCGACCCGAATGATCGCAACTGAGCGGGTGCTCACACGCGCACCTCTCAGCCCCTTGAGGGGCAGGAAAGATATTCAGAAACTGTGTAGTGTGTTTCTGTTGTCGGCTATGAGGCTAACGTCGAGGGAGTAATCAGAGTGGATTCATCCTCTGAATCACGCGGTTCTACCGCGTATGTGTCGTTGCGTGGTGTGTCCAAGTCTTTTGATGATGTTCGCGCGGTCGATGACCTAGACCTCGACATCGCCTCGGGCGAGTTCTTCTCGATGCTGGGGCCCTCCGGTTCCGGCAAGACAACGGTTTTGCGTCTTATCGCGGGCTTTGAGACGGTCACCTCCGGCACCATCTCGATTGATGGCGAGGACATCACAGCTCTCGCGCCGTTCGATCGCACCGTGAATACGGTTTTCCAGGATTATGCGCTCTTCCCGCACATGACCATTCAGGACAATGTCGAATACGGGTTGCGCACCCGCAAGGACCCAAAGCCTGAGCGTGCAGCACAGGCCGCGGAGGCCATCGATCGAGTCAAGCTCTCTCACCTGTCCGGCCGGCTTCCGCATCAGCTCTCCGGTGGCCAACGCCAGCGCATCGCGCTTGCTAGAGCCCTGGTGCTTCGCCCCAAGGTTCTTCTGCTCGACGAGCCACTGGGTGCTCTCGACAAGCAACTGCGAGAGGAAATGCAGGTCGAGCTCAAGCTCATCCAGCGCGAAGCGGGCATCACCTTTATCTTTGTCACTCACGACCAGGAAGAAGCGATGCGCATGAGTGATCGCATCGCTGTCTTCAACGCTGGTCGAATCGAGCAGCTGGGAACACCTCACGAGGTCTATGAGAAGCCTGCAACGGCCTTTGTGGCGGGCTTCCTTGGCGTGTCTAACCTGATTTCGGGGGAGAAAGCGCAGGCGCTTGTGGGCCGCAGTGATTTGGTCAACATTCGCCCCGAACGCATTCGCCTAGCTGGTTCCGGCGCTAAGCCCAGCAAAGATGAAGTAGCAGCGTCGGGTGTCGTCGTTGAAGTTGCCTACACGGGCGCCAACACGATTTCTATCGTCGAAACTGCCGGGGGAGTCCGGCTCATTTCGACGAAGCTCAATGAAGAGTTACCGGGAGCGGGCGAAAGCTTCGCGATCGGCGACAAGGTTGTTGCGCTGTGGCGAAGTGACCACATCGCAACAATTCCCCACTAGAACTGGCGAAAGCCAGGTGAAAGGAAACTGATGAGAGGCAAGAAGCTAGCTTTTGCGGCAATCTTCGCCGCGTCAGCCGTTGTCCTGAGCTCTTGCGCAGGCGGCGAGTTGACGCTCGACGTTCCCGATGTCCCCATGCACGAAGAAATGGGCGCATTCGAGGGCGAACTGAACATTGTTAACTGGTCGGGCTTCGTGGAGCCCGCATGGACTGACCAGTTCACGGCCGACACCGGCTGTGTGGTCAACCCCCGTGTTGCCGGTACCTCTGACGAGATGGTGACCCTGATGCGCACCGGCGAGTACGACATTGTGTCGGCCTCGGGTGACGCAGCCTTGCGTCTCATCGTCGGTGGCGACGTGCAGCCACTCAACATCGACTTGATCCCGAACTTCAGCGACGACATCGCCGAGGGAATGAAGGGTCAGATCTATGACACCGTCAACGGCCAGCCTTATGGTGTGCCGATTGGTCGTGGCGCCAACCTTCTCCAGTACAACGAGGACGTCACTGGTGGCGCTCCCGAGAGCTGGGATGTTGTCTGGGAGTCCGACAGCCCCTACGCCGGCAAGATCACCGCGTATGACGCACCGATCTACATCGCTGACGCAGCTGTCTACCTGATGTACCACAACCCTGAGCTCGGGATCGAAAACCCCTACGCTCTGGACGAGACTCAGCTCGCCGCTGCGGTGGACCTGCTCAAGCAGCAGAACGCCATCATTGGTGAGTACTGGTCAGACCCTGTGGCACAAATCACCTCCTTCGTCGGTGGCAACACCGTTGTGGGCACCTCGTGGGAAGTTCTGCGTAAGTTCGCAGCAAGCGAGAACCTGAAGACCACCCTCCCCGTTGAGGGCTCGACTGGTTGGTACGACGCATGGTTGGTCAGCTCGACCACTCCTAACGTCAACTGTGCTTACGCCTGGATGGACTACACCAGCCGCGCTGACGTGAATGGCGCTATCGCCATGAACTTCGGTATGGCACCTGCCAACATCGCTTTCTGTGCTACCAGCGCAGAAGCACAGGCTCACTGTGATGAGTTCGCAGCCGAGGACGAGGAGTTCTTCTCCAGGATCTGGCCATGGACCACCCCCATTGAGCAGTGCATCGATGGACGCACCGATGTCAAGTGCACCAGCTTCCAAGACTGGACCGACGCTTGGCTGACCGTTAAGGGCTAAACCCCTTATCCGGGCGGTGGGCTCACACTGAGCCTGCCGTCCGGCCCTTCGGGGCCACAGGACTTGTTACTCAGGAGCGCGCATGAGCACGGTTGACCAAGAGGTACCGCGGACATCCTCCGTCGGCACCGAAGGAACCAAGCGCGCCTCCACCTACCTTTTTCAGCGCTCCAGGGTTCGCTTGATTGGCCTGTTGGCCCTTCCGATGACCTGGCTAGTCGGCGTCTATATCGTCTCGCTGTTTTTGTTGCTGGCCACTGCGTTCTGGGTGATCAACCCCTTTACCTCTCGGGTGAGCCCCGGCTTCACCCTCGATAACTTCATCAGCATCATCGCTGTTCCCGCGTATCTCTCGACCTCGCTCCGCACGCTCGGAATGGCGCTCGCTGTGACCGCCATTTCGGTTGTTTTTGCCGTGCCGCTTGGCATCTATATGGCGAAATTGGCGTCCCCGCTGATGCGGAACCTCTTGGCGGTCGCGATCACTCTGCCGCTGTGGGCCGGATACCTTGTCAAGATTCTCGCGATGCGCCTGGTATTCACCGAAAACGGCTTTATCAACTGGGCTCTCGGCCCCTTTGGCGTCCAGAGCCCGGGATTCAACGTGTGGGTGGCGATTATCACGCTGACTTACCTGTGGTTCCCCTACATGGCGCTGCCGGTTTTCACTGCTATTCGCCAGATTCCCAACAACTTGTTTGATGCCTCTGCCGACATGGGCGCGAAGTCCTTTGTCACCATCACTCGAGTAGTCATCCCGCTGATTATTCCGGCGATTATCGCGGGTTCGGTATTCACGTTCTCGCTCAGCCTTGGCGACTACCTCGCGGCTCGTTTCACCGGCGGTGCTACACAGATGATCGGCAGCATCATCGCTTCCAACATCAATCTGAACCCACCGGTGGCTGCGGCCTTTTCGATGGTGCCCATTGCGTTTGTGGTCATGTACCTGATGGTCGCCAGGCGCACCGGTTCGCTGGAGCGGATGTAGTCATGCTCCAGATGTCGCGCATTGCCAAGTGGGGCCTGGGCTCCATCGTCATCGGCGTCCTGTTGTTTATGTATGTGCCGCTGCTTGTCGTGATTCTCAACAGTTTCAACACGGCGCAACTGTCGTCCTGGCCCATCCAAGAGTTTTCGCTCAAGTGGTGGCTATTCGCAGTTGATTACGAACCGATTCGGCTGGCACTGCTGAATTCTGTGATTGTTGCCTCCGCGGCAATGGTGATTGCCTCGATTCTTGGCACATTGGTTGCCTTTGCGCTCAATCGCTACGACTTCTTCGGGCGCTCGACCATCAATCTCCTCGTCGTTCTTCCGATTGCACTGCCCGGCGTTGTTACCGGTGTGGCTTTCTCCAACACCTACTCGAATTTCTTGAGCCCGCTTGGCATCAACATCGGCTACTTCGGTCTGATTGTGTCCCACGCGACTTTCTGCATTGTGATGGTCTTCAACAACGTGTTCGCAAGGCTGAAGCGCATGAACCCCAGCCTTGAGGAAGCCTCCATGGATCTTGGCGCCGGTCTCTTTGAGACCTTCCGGTTGGTGACTTTCCCGCAGTTCCGCTCATCGTTCATTGCTGGCGCCCTGCTGGCCTTTGCGCTGAGCTTTGACGAGGTCTACGTGACAATCTTCACGGCCCCTCCCGGGGTTGACACGTTGCCACTGTGGATCCTCAAGGAAATGGCACGCCCCAACCAGGCCAGTGTGGTGAACGTGGTGGCGACCGTGGTCATCCTGCTCTCGCTCATCCCTGTCTATATCTCGCAGCGTCTGTCTCGCGCTGACGAACAGCGCTGAAAATAGCTGCTGCGAAGTCTCGCTTGGCTGTCGGTGGCGCTCTGTAGCCTGGGGCTAACGAGAAGGAGGCAGGTGCGCAATGTCGTCGTGGATTGTCAAGATTCCAGGTTCGCCCGAGATGTCTGCTGACACGGCGATGCTCGCGCAGCTCGCCGCCGAGCGGACGATCACCAGGGACACCCACGTTGTCGATGTGGCGACCGGCAACGAATTCCCCGCGTACAAAATTCCCGGTGTCGTCTCGCCCAAAAACTGGACGGTCGCTCTCGTGCTGTCGATTCTCCTGGGGTATCTCGGTGTCGACCGCTTCTATCTAGGCAGTGGTGGTTTAGGTTTCCTGAAGCTTGTCACTGTGGGCGGTGCTGGATTGTGGTGGCTGATCGACATTGTGCTTCTTGCGACCAAGAGCGCCAATGATGGGCGCAAGCGGCCCGTTGCGTAGATTCCCAGCGCGATGCGTCCCCACAGGCGTACGCTGGGAACCCTATGACCCGCAATTCAGGCACACCCAGGGACGACGTTGAGCGTATTCTCTCGGCCGCAGAGGACGAACCTGCTTCTTACACAGTCTTTGGCGGGTCCTCCGGAGGCGCTGTCAGCCCGTTCTCGGGCGTCACGCGCGGAGACATGGACTTGGAGGAGAGGCAAGCTCTCCGCCGCGTTTCCAGCCTTTCCACTGAGCTTGAGGACGTTACCGAGGTCGAATATCGGCAACTTCGCCTCGAAAAAGTTGTGTTGATCGGTGTCTATAGCCAGGGAACCGTTATCGACGCCGAGAACTCGTTGAGAGAACTGGCAGCGCTTTGTGAAACCGCGGGCGCCAAGGTTCTCGATGGTCTACTCCAGCGTTTGCCTCACCCCGATGCCGCCACGTATCTCGGCAAAGGCAAAGCCCAGGAGCTCAAGGAACTCATCGCCGAGGTTGGTGCCGACACCGTCGTCGCCGATACAGAACTTGCCCCCTCTCAGCGCCGCGCGCTGGAGGACGTGGTGAAAGTGAAAGTTATTGATCGAACTGCGGTGATTCTGGACATCTTCTCCCAGCACGCCAAGACCCGTGAGGGCAAGGCGCAGGTCGAGTTGGCCCAGCTCCAATACCTTCTCCCGAGGCTCCGTGGTTGGGGTGAATCGATGAGCCGCCAGGCTGGTGGCCAGGTCGGTGGCGCCAGCGCCGGTATGGGAAGCCGTGGTCCGGGTGAAACAAAGATCGAGCTGGATCGCCGCCGGATCAACACCCGTATGGCCAGGCTGCGCAAGCAGATTGCCTCGTTTGGTCCCTCCCGCGAGACCAAACGTCAGCAGCGCAAGCGCACCGGTATTCCGAACGTGGCTATTGCCGGTTACACAAACGCGGGGAAGTCGTCTCTGCTAAACCGCATTACCCGCGCGGGAGTGCTCGTCGAAGACGCACTGTTTGCCACGCTTGATGCCACCGTCCGCAAGGCCACTTCACCCTCTGGAACAGCGTTCACCCTGACCGACACCGTGGGTTTTGTTCGGCAGTTGCCCCACCAGCTAGTCGAGGCGTTCCGCTCAACTTTGGAGGAGGTGGGTCAGGCTGATGTGATCGTCCACGTGGTGGACGCGTCTCATCCGGACCCTGGTGCACAGTTGGCCACGGTTCGAGATGTCATATCCGATGTCGGGGCGTCTCACGTGCCAGAGATTGTGGTGTTCAACAAAGCGGACCTGGTTGATAGCGGCACCAGCATGCAGTTGCGAGGCCTTCAACCAGGCGCCCTGTTTGTCTCGGCCAAGACGGGGGAGGGGATTGACCTCCTAATGGCTCGAATCGATGAGCTGCTGCCACATCCGAGTGTCCCTGCGCACCTCATGGTTCCTTTCGACCGGGGTGATGTCGTTGCCAGACTTCACGGCGTGGCCGTGGTCAAAGAAACTGCATATACCGAGTACGGGACGGAAATGCGGGTGCTGGTCGAGCCGGCGATGCTCGACGAGCTTCAGGAGTTTGCGCTGCCGAACTAGTGGTTCAGCGTTGCCAGAACTGCGCTGCCGACGATTCCGGCGTTGTTGAGCAGCTGGGCGGGCTTTATCGGAGTGCTGATGTGGATGTGCGGAAAAAACTCGTCGTGTTCCTTCGACACGCCACCACCGATAACGAACAAGTCGGGGGAGAAGAGCATCTCGAGGTAGCTGAAATAGCGAGTCAGGCGCCCGCCCCATTCTTCGAAGCTGAGCCCCTCTCGCTCTCTGGCCGAATGAGAAGCCCGCGATTCAGCGTCGACACCATCGAGCTCTAGGTGGCCAAGCTCGGCGTTTGGCACCAAGACACCCTCGGAAATGATTG
>JAIOWV010000014.1 GCA_021741945.1 Pontimonas sp. | reverse complement strand
GAGCGGCGCGCCGCCTCTGCGGCTGCCGAGTCAAGAACCTGCCTCAGTGTGAGGTCGGTTCTCTTCATTGTGGCCTGATCAATCAGTACCGTGAGGCGAGGCCCCCCGATTCGAGCCGGCAAGAATGTCGGTAATTCCCGTGCATCTGGGAACAGGTGGTCAAAGGTTTCCTGGACCGACCGGATCGGCTGCCGGCGCTCCCCGATGCCGTATTCGAGGTAGTGAAACAGCGGATTGAGATTGGAATCCCGCACATCGGGGTGCGAGGCGATGTAGTGCTCCGTATCGTACATGGGGGATGGGTCCAGCTGTCGCTTTCTACCGAGAGCGAGAAAGTGCCACAGCGGATCGCTGAGCTTCGAAAGCCCTCGCATCTGGTGGCGTCGATACCAGCGCTTATCAAAAAGCTCTGAACCCGCGATGGTCTTGTAAATGCGACGAGCCAGGGGTCTTGATACCCACCCGCGCGGAGCAAACATGTGAGGCTCCTTCGTCCGCCAAGTCCCGTCTAGACCGTAGGGTAATTATGGCAGGTTGACTCCAACGCATCAGGGAGGGGGAGGGTTCATGCCAGAAACCCCTCGTGCCAGCGTTGTCTTGGTCAATTACCGGGGCGCTAAGGACACAGCCACAGCTATTGGCTATCTGAAGGGCTTGGCCGAGTACCCCACCCAACTTGAGATTGTTGTGGTCGACAACGCTTCGGGAGATGACAGTCTTCAAGTCTTGGCAGAATTCACCGGCAACATCACCCTGGTCGAGTCATCGGCCAATCTTGGCTTTGCCGGTGGTTGCAACCTCGGCGTCTCCCACTCCACCGGAGAGATTGTTGCCTTCCTCAATAACGACGCTCGTCCCGATTACAACTGGGTCACAGCAGCTCTTTCCACCTTCGAAGGGCGAGAAGACATTGGGGCAGTGGCCAGCCAAGTTGTTGATTGGGACGGCAAGCGAATTGACTATCAGGGCTCCGCCCTAACCTGGTACGGCATGGGGTATCGGCCCTTCACCGGCGACAAAGTCTCCTCGAAGCCACAGAGCGCACGGCCCGTGCTCTTTGGCACGGGTGCTGCGATGTTTGTGCGTCGCTCAGTTTTTGAGGAGCTCGGCGGCTTTGACGAGTCCTTCTTCATGTTTTTCGAAGACGTGGATTTTGGTTGGAGACTAAATCTTGCTGGTTACACGTACGTGTATCAGCCGGAGTCGCTCGCCTATCACCGCTATCACGGCTCGATGAGCGAGGTTGCCTCCTATCGGGAGCAATTCTTGCTCGAGCGGAACGCTCTCTACTGCCTCTATAAAAACCTTGATGATGCAAACCTGTCCCGGATTCTGCCAGGCGCCATGTTGGCCTCGGTCAAGCGCGCGGTTGTCGGCTCTGGCACTAACACCGCCGAATTCGACCTCGCCAAGGGCGGGTCGAACCTCGAGAGTGTGACCGTTCCCCCGGGCACGTTGGTCCCGCTGTATGCGATGGATCAGTTTGTTGATGCTTTGCCTGGCCTGATTGCCTCCAGGCGCAAAATTCAGGAGGAGCGGGTGCGCTCGGATGTTGCGATGTGGAAGCTCTTTGGCGAAACCAATGCCGCCATGTCCACCGATGCCCGGTATCTTCAGGGTTATGACTCGATCGTGGAGGCCTTGGGCGTGAATGAGGACCCAGCATCGTCATCGGTTCTCGTCATCACGGGGGATCCCATCGGGAAGAAGCTCTCTGGACCGGGAATCAGGGCTTGGCACATCGCCAAGGCGCTGGCGAACACCCACGACGTCACACTGCTGAGCCTGACCGGCGTCGATGAAAGTATGAGCGCGGATATCCGCTTGGTTCATGTTCCAGCCGGCGATGACAAGGCGTTCGCACAGTGGAACGCGTGGGCCGACATCGTGATCTTCCAAGGCCACGCTCTTGATGTTTTCCCCGCTCTCGCCAAGAGCACGGCATACAAAATCGTCGATATCTATGACCCCATGCATTTGGAGCAGCTCGAGCAGGCGAGGCACCTGCCGACCGCGCAGTGGGAGGGCCAGGTTCGAGACGCGGCAGCCACCATCGAAGCGCAGCTTCGAATGGGCGACTATTTCCTCTGCGCGTCGGAGCGTCAGCGTCATTTCTATCTGGGGCAGCTCACGACTCTCGGCCGGATTAGTCCTGCCACCTACCAGGATGACCCGCATTTTTCAAAACTTCTCGGAGTCGTCCCCTTCGGCTTCCCTGACACCGCGCCGGTGCACAGCACTGCAGTATTGCGCGGTGTCGTTCCAGGAGTCGGCCCAGATGATGACCTCATCATCTGGAGTGGGGGAATCTATGACTGGTTTGACCCCCTCACTCTGATTCGCGCCGTTGCAAAGCTTTCTGAAAACCGCCCCTTTGTTCGTCTGTTCTTTATGGGAACCGCTCACCCGCACCCAGGCGTTCCTGAGATGCCGATTATCAAAGAGTCGAGGGCGCTTGCCGAGACCTTGGGCTTGACGGGTCGCCACGTGTTCTTCAATGACTCATGGGTCGACTACGACACGAGGCACAACTATTTACTCGAAGCGGATCTAGGTGTCAGCACGCATCGATCCCACATCGAGACGACCTTCTCGTTTAGAACGAGAATCCTCGATTACCTCTGGGCATCGCTGCCGATGGTTGTCACTGAGGGCGATCACTTTGGAGATTTGGTGGCGCGCACCGGAATCGGTGCTGCCGTCCCGGCCGGTGATGTTGATGCTCTCGTAAAAGCGCTGGATACGTACCTTTTCGACGACAAAGCCATTGCTCGTGCGAAGAAGGCGCTTGCGAACGAACGCCTGGCTTACACCTGGACCAACACCCTGGCTCCGCTGGTCGACCACGTCACTGGCATCACGGCTGGCGCAATCACCAGGCGGCCTAGTCAGCCCGTGCGACACTCGCCCGCTCGTCCAACGCCACCGCGTTTCAGCATTCACGACATTGGGCGTGGCTTTGAGCGCCTGGCCAGGGGAGAGTTCCGCTCGCTGCTGCGAGCTGTGCTGCGCAAGCTTCGACCGCGCCGATAGTGATGATGGAGAAAGCGTCCCCGATTTCGGTCGTGATGTGCACCTTCAACGGTGAGAAGTACCTGCAGGAACAACTCGAGAGCATTCTTCGGCAAACCCGGATGCCCTCCGAAATCATCGTCTCCGATGATGGTTCAAGCGATGGGACTGTCGTTCTCGCTCGCGGACTACTCAAGGCTCGCTCCGACATCCGCGTGGTCATCACGACGAGAAAGGCGCCGCTCGGACCAGCAGCCAATTTTTCGTCGGCCTTGGCGCTAGCGAGGAGTCCACTCATTGCGCTTGCTGATCAAGATGATGTGTGGCATCCAACGAAGCTGGAGACTGTGGGCCGGGTGCTCGAGCACGACGCGACTTTACTCCTCGCTCACTCCGATGCGGCACTCGTCGATGAAGACGGTCGACGCACAGGCTCATTGAGCCATGCTCTTGCCATGACCAGGTCCGAACGAAGGGCGCTTAGCTCTGGGAGTGCGCTTGCAGCACTCTTGCGTCGAAATCTTGTGACGGGCGCGACAGTTATGGTTCGCTCCGAGCTGTTGCAGGTCGCCCTGCCGGTTCCAGACGGTTGGGTGCACGACGAATGGCTGGCCCTAGTGGCGGCACTGCACCAGGGGGTGGCGTTTGTCGATGAGGAACTGATCGATTACCGACAGCACGGCGCCAATCAGATCGGCGCATCGCGGCTCAACGCCGCGGAGGCGGCTACTCGGCTCCGCGAGAATCGGACCGCTTTCTTCGCACGAAAAGCCCTCAGAAATAGAGCACTCGCTGACCTGGTCGCGGGTCAGCCCTCGTGGCTCCGCGCGCAGGATCGAGACGCGCTGAGTAGCAAGATTGAACACGACCAGTGGCGAAGCCGGCTGCCCGAGAAGCATCTCCGGCGAGCCTTACCGGTTGTCGGTCGCTGGCTTTCTGGACACTACTCTCGCTACTCGAGGGGGCATCTCGATGTTGTGCGCGACCTTGTTTTGCGCGACTAAGGGCGGGCAATCGACACACTGCCCCCAAATACCGGCCATATAAGGGGCTAGAACCTACCCTGGGAGATGTGAACCATTGGTTGAAGCTTGCCCTCTCTAGTTTTGCGGTCGCCGTACTCGCCATAACTGGAGTAGTCCAGCCCGGCAGCGGGGTCTCTCCGGCGAGCGCGAACACTGATCCAACGGGCACAGTGATTCACGGCGCCAGAAACACCACAATCTGGGTGGGCGCCGACGCGGCAGGTGTCTTGCACTGGTCTGAGAACCAGGGAACCTCGTGGACTTCGAGTGGTTTTGGGCTCACCAAGAGTGGTGTGACTTCTGTGGTCTGGACGGGAAGCCAGTTTCTTGCCACCTCCTATTTTGAAGCGGCTAGAAGCTCCGATGGCAAGAACTGGACCCGCTTCATGTTGCCTCTGGGCTCTGCGTTTGATCCCGGCAACATCATCAGTGATGCCGAATTCTTCCGCTCAGGATCAATGTCGGCTGAAGCCATCCAGTCATTCTTGGAACAACGAAACCCCGATTGCCGATCGGGTTTTGTCTGCATGAAGGACTACCGCGAAACCACGTTCTCGAGGGATGCCTCCGTTTTGTGTAACGCCTATGAGGGCGCTGAAAACGAAACAGCGGCTCAAATCATTGCCAAAGTGTCCGCGGCCTGTGGTGTTTCTGCGGAGGCACTCCTGGTGCTGATTCAGAAGGAACAGTCTCTCGTGACCCTCTCGGCGCCATCGACCATCCGATTTGAGCGGGCCACCGGTTACGCGTGCCCTGACACGGCTCCATGTAACGCGCAGTTCTTCGGTTTTTACAACCAGGTCTACAACGCGGCGAAGCAGTTCAAGCGGTATTCCAACCCGCCTGGTACCAGTCGGTTCTTCACCTGGTTCCCCATTGGTCGAACTTCACAGGTTCGACTGCACCCGAACGCTTCCTGTGGTACCACTCCGGTGACGATTCGTAACCAGGCAACCGCTGGTCTGTATTACTACACTCCCTACACTCCGAACCAGATCGCCATGGTCAATCTGGCAACCGCGGGCGACTCGTGTAGCTCGTATGGCAACAGAAACTTCTGGCGGGTCTACAACTACTGGTTCAACCCCACCAAAGACTTCCGCACCTGGGCCACAACCCGTGATGGTGTGACGATGGTTGTTGACCGTGATGGCACCATTGCCACCTCCAGAGACCTCTCGAACTGGCAACGCATCGGTGTTGTTCCGGGGGCCTCGCCAGCAAATGCAGTGTCCGAATTTGGCCAGTCCAACCAGGGCAACTACGCAGTGCTGACCGCGGATGGAAAAGCGTTTCAGTCTGCGGATGGTGTGAGCTGGTCGGAGATGATTGTGCAGTCAACCCAGGCAAGCCAAGACATTGTGACCCGTCACACGGTGCGCTCTGGGGACACCGTCTGGGGCATTGCCCGCGCCAATGCTGTGACCGTTGCAAGTGTTGTGGCTGAGAACGCCTTGCCCCAATCCGGTTCGCTGATTCGGGTTGGTCAAGTCTTGACCATCACCAAACGCGGTGTAGTCACCACGGTGAATTCGCCGGTCATTCTTGACCCCTCTATCGTTATCACTTCGGGAGCTACCAGACCGAACCCGCCGGCCGAGGTCGTCGATCCACCAGCGGCAGATCCGGAGGCTCCTGTGGATCCAAATGCGCCGGTCGACCCTGATGCCTCGCCTGAGGCCCCCACGGAAGAGACGCCCGCAGAGGACGCAGAGCCCGATGTGCCGCTACCGGCCCTTGAGCCCCTTGTTGTGGAACGCGTGACCAACGATGTCTTCTACACCGTCGCCCGCGGCGACACAATGCTGCGCATCGCTTTCCGTAACCGAACTACGGTCTCCAAGTTGGCCGCCGACAACGGCATTCGCAACGTGAACCGGATCCGTGTTGGCCAGCGTCTGAAAGTCGGGCAGACCACTCAGGAGATGAGCTACCACCGCGCGCAGGAGGGTGACACTCTTGAGCGCGTTGCAGAGCGACGCTCCGTTACTCTGTCGACCCTGCTGACCCTAAATACCAGCCTGCAATCAGGGCAAGCAATCACGGTGGGAACTCTGGTCAGACTGTCCTAACGGCAACTTCCGCCGCTAGCGCTTGGTTTTGTTCTCCCGCGCCTGGTCGTCCTGAGCTGCACGGACGAGCGTTAGCGCGCGAGCAAGATCAGTGATGGTTTTTTCTTGCCATAGTTGTCGCCGGTATTGGTGAACTACATAAAACAGCGCAAAAACCACGAAGGCATAGAGCAAAAGGTCAGTCCCACGGCCAATCCCGAGGAGGCTCGCAACGACAGTCGTGTAGTTCGGGAAGAGCACTGCGAGAGCACCCAAAAAGAGCGCAGCGAGGATGACCAATCGACGAATCGCCTGCTGCGAAGCGCTCCGTTTTGCCTTCAGCAGGTAGACACCCACCAAAATGAGAGCGCCCATCAGGACCCATTGGCTCAACATGACGTCGATCACCTCACAATCAGATCAATCAAGATGTTGATGGAGTTCAAAAGTGACTGTCCCTTGCGCTTTGAATACTCGGTGTAAAGAATCTCGACCGGATATTCACGCCACGCTAGACGGGCCTTGGCAATCTGATGAACGATTTCAGAGGCGTGAGACATCCCGTTTTGCTCCATGCGAATCTTTCCAATGGTCTCGCGACTGAGAACCCGGAGGCCGTTGTGAGCATCCGTCAGACGAAGACCTGTGAAGATTCGCGTGGCGATAACAGCTACGGTCAGCACTACCTTCTTCTTCAGGCCTGGCTTCGTTCGCTTATCCAAGAACCTGGATCCAAATACGGCGGAAATTCTTTTTGTGCGGGCTAGCTCGAGCATCTCGAGAGCATCAGAGACGCGGTGCTGCCCATCGGCATCGAAAGTTATGACGTGGGTGGCATCCTCATGGGTCATCACATAGTCAAAACCTGTCTGAAGGGCTGCCCCTTGGCCGAGGTTAATCGGGTGATACAGAACCCTGGCGCCTGCCTTCTCTGCAAGTTGAGCTGAGTTATCGCTACTGCCATCGTCAACACAGACAACATGTTCAAAGGACTCACATAGTTCTGAGACAACTGACGAGATCACTTCGGATTCATTGAACAGCGGAACAACGACCCAGGCGTGAGCCTCGCGGGCGGGACGCCCGCCCTTTCTGGTAGTTGCCATCACCTGCTCATTCTGGCAGACGAGAGCCACTAGCGACTTATCCCATCAACGCTGTGGGCCAAGGGGTTAGGCTCAAAGCGTGTTTGCGAGACTGCGATCCGTGCCCAAGAACTATGAGTGGGGCACCCCCAACGTGATGTCGGCACTCCAGGGGCTCGCGCCTACCGATCGGCCGGAGGGCGAACTCTGGTTCGGCTCACATTCGATGGCTCAGTGCACGGTCGACGATGGTGCTGAGAACCTTGATTTTCTGAGGTGGCTTGAGAAAACCGGCCACCAGTTTCCCCTCCTGGTCAAGTTCTTGGCAGCGTCCCGACCACTGTCGATTCAGGTTCATCCCGATGCCATTCAAGCGGCAGCGGGTTTCGCAAGAGAAGAGGCCGAGCGATTAGCAATTGATTCTCCGCGGAGAACCTTCAAAGACGAACACCCGAAGCCGGAACTCCTCATTTCTCTCTCGGAGAGTTTTGATGCCGTGTGGGGATTGCTCCCCTCGACATTGAGAACCGAGCGGCTTCAACGCTGTGCAGCAACTGGGCTCGCTACGCGCACCGTCCAGGGCTTGAGTGAGTTGACGGATCAGGATGCCCTCGCCAGCGTGCTCGCTGGAGGGGACCGGGTCGACACCTGGGCGGACGATCTGGCGGCCTGGTGCGTGCTTGACGATGATGGCGATGCGCCAGAGGGATATCTCGAGAAAGCGATTTTTCGACAGATTGTCGACGCGTTCCCTGGTGACCGCGGAATCGTGGTGGCTTTTTTGATGCACACTATTCGCCTTCGGCGTGGCGAAGCGCTGTTTGTGTCCCCCGGGCAAATCCACGCTTATGTGGGTGGTTTCGGTTTGGAGGTGATGTTGCCCAGCGACAACGTTGTTCGGGGCGGGCTGACCTCAAAGCACCAAGACCCGGGGCTTTTCCTCCAGACGGCAACGGCGCCACCAATGGAGACGCCGCCACTTGTCTTGCCGGTTACCCGTGATGGGCGCGCAGTCTATGAGAGCGCCGCCATGCCCTTCCGTGTTTCTGGCATCACCGGGGACGTCCAGATTCCCGAGATCTCCACTGCGATCATTCTCGGAGAGAATGGCAGATTCTCGTTCTCTGGGGCTGTGGCGAGCCAAGAGATAGAACGTGGTGAGGTCTATTTCATCGAGGGGCACGGCGAACCTCTGGAGTTCAGGGGTGAGGGCGCCGCATGGCTCGTTGAGCCGCGGGGTGACTAGACGGACCTGAGGTTCGCAGTGTTTTCGACAAACCATTCGTAGGCATCTGCGATGCCCTCGCGAAGTTCCCACCGAGGCTTCCACCCCAGGGCGTGAAGTCGCGAGCTATCGAGCATCTTTCTTGGTGTGCCATCTGGTTGAGATAAGTCGTGGTTGATGGAGCCTTCGAAACCGACAGTCTCCGCCACAAGCGCCGCCAGGTCGGAGATTGAGATTTCTTGACCCGAGCCCACATTGATCGTCTCGGGGTCGTCGTAGTTCTCCAAGAGGAACACCACCGCTGAGGCCAAATCATCAACGTGCATAAATTCACGCAGTGGCGAACCCGTTCCCCAGATGGTGACTGATTCGGCCCCCGACACTTTCGCTTCGTGGAAACGGCGGATAAAGGCGGCCAAAACGTGGGAATTCTCGGGATGGTAATTGTCGTTTGGCCCATACAAGTTAGTCGGCATGGCTGAAATCCAGCGGTGGCCATATTGCTTGCGCATGGCCTGGACCTGAAGAATGCCAGCGATTTTCGCGATGCCATAAGCGCTGTTGGTTTCTTCGAGCGCTCCGGTGAGTAACGATGATTCCTTGATGGGCTGCTCGGCGAACTTCGGATAAATACACGAAGAACCGAGAAAGAGGAGCCGTGCAACGCCCGCCTGGTGGGCGGCATCCATGACGTTCAGCTGAATCTGGAGATTGTCGCTCAAGAACTCGGCCGGGTAGGTGTCATTCGCGTGAATGCCGCCCACTTTGGCGGCGGCGTCAATAACCACGTCTGGCTTGATGCGCGCCATCATCTCCAGAACTGCGGGTCGGTTCGTGAGGTCGCGTTCAGAGGACGAGAAGCCGACGAGGTTGGTGAAACCCTGACTCTCGAGGTGACGCCAGATTGCCGAGCCTGCGAGGCCTCGGTGGCCAGCGACGTAAATCGTGTCGGTCTTGTTCATGATGTCCCTCAGTTGCGGATTCACTCACTAGCCTAAAGCGAGAACACCCGAAAGGCCCACGCCCATGGCAGAACCGAAGCTCCTTGTCGTGCTTCCGACGCTCGGGACCAGGTTGGACCTTCTCGCCGCGGCCTCGACACACGAATCAAGGGCCTCGGCGCGCGTCCCGGTCACCATTGCCGTGATTGTGCCGAGGGGTGCCTCGAAGGCGCGCCAGTTAGCCAAGAAAGCCGGCGCTCGCATCATTGATGATCCAGGCAGCGGCATGGCGGCTGCGGTCAACGCGGGCCTAGCCTCCGCAACCTCGGAGCACTACTACGTATGGGTCGGCGATGATGATCGATTGGTGGCTAGCGGTATCGCCGCGCTTGTTGATGAGCTGGAGAGGGATGACAACGCGGTGGTGGCGTATGGGCAGTGCGACTACATCACCCAGTCGGGAGCGGTGATTGGAACCAGCGGTGCTGGAGCGTTGGCCAGGTTCTTACTTCCCTGGGGGCCAAACCTCATCCCTCACCCCGGAACCATCGTGCGCATCTCGGCACTGCGCTCAATCGGATTCTTTGACCCTGCTCTGAACTACGCGCTTGATCTCGATGTGTTCTTGAAACTTCGCGCAACGGGCACATTTGTTAGCCGCCCTGTTGTCTCAGCGCAGTTCCGCTGGCACCCAGAATCATTGACGGTCGCTGATCGTCACGCCTCCAGCACGGAGGCGATGGCAATCAAGCGCCGCCATTTGCCGGCGTGGGCCAGGCCACTCAGTCCCCTCTGGCACTGGCCAGTGGCGTGGGCGTCGATGATTGCCTCCGAACTCGTCAGCGCTCGCGCACGACGCCTGCCGTAGGGTCCTCTGGCCTGCTTCTGCGCTAGCCTTTCGGGGTGACGTGGTTAGTGACCGGTGGAGCCGGATATATCGGGTCCCATGTCGTTCGGCAGCTTCTCGGTGCCGACATTGGCGTGGTTGTGCTTGATGATTTATCGACCGGTCGTCGGGGATTTGTGCCAGAAGGCGTTCCCTTTGTTGAGGCCTCACTGCTTGATACTGCGTCCGTCACCCGGGCGCTCAAAGACCACAATGCGACAGGTGTTATTCACATTGCCGGCTTCAAGTTCGCCGGCATCTCTGTTGAAAAGCCGCTCCACACCTATGAACAGAACGTCATCGCGACGATGTCGTTGCTGGAAGCCATGGACCTAGCTGACGTTGGGCACATAGTGTTCTCGTCGTCATCGTCCGTTTATGGGAATGCCGCATCGGGTCTCGTAACCGAGGACAACCCCTTCAACCCGACCTCCCCTTACGGGGAATCCAAGGTGATTGGCGAATGGCTGCTGAGGAATCAGGGTGTAGCCCGAGGCCTCAACCACACCAGCCTGCGCTACTTCAACGTGGTTGGCTCGGGCCACAAGGAGCTCCCTGATGTCAGCCCTTACAACCTCTTCTCGATGGTGTTCGCCGGGCTCGAGCGAGGCGAAGTCCCGGTCATCTTTGGTGATGACTACCAAACGCCGGACGGCACCTGTGTTCGCGATTACATTCACGTCAGCGACCTCGCTGCCGCCCACGTGGCTGCAGCCAGGCGCATGTCGGCGGGCCAACCCATTGAGCCCGCATACAACTTGGGCAGCGGTGATGGAACGTCAGTCGCCGAGATGATGTCGGCGATTGCTCGGGTTACCGGTAATGATTTCACCCCGAAGATTGGCCCTAGGCGCGCTGGTGATCCAGCGCGCGTGGTGGCCTCGGGAGAGCTAGCTGCCAGAGACCTTGGTTGGGCCATGACTCACAGCGTGGACGAGATGATTTCGTCTGCTCTGGAAGCGCGGGCCTCGATCTAACCTGCGCTGGCTGTCAAGCCTCGCTAGGCTAAATGTGTCTAGGAGATTTTCACGAAGGAGCATCAATGCCGTTAGCAAAGTCCACCATCTTGGTGACTGGAGGAACCGGCTCCTTCGGCCACGCTTTTGTTCCCATGGCGCTCAAGAAGTTCGATCCCGAGCGCATAATCATCTACTCCCGCGATGAGATGAAGCAGTGGGAAATGGCGAAGCTCTTCGAGGGCGACAAGCGGGTCCGCTTCTTTATCGGTGATGTCCGTGACCGTAATCGTCTCTATAGGGCTGTTGATGGAGTTGACCACGTCGTTCACGCTGCCGCGACCAAGATTGTGCCGACCGCCGAATATAACCCGTTTGAGGCCGTGAAAACCAACATTCTGGGAGCGATGAACCTTATCGATGCGTGCATCGATAAGGGGGTCTCCAAGGTTGTCGCCTTATCCACTGACAAGGCAAGCAGTCCGATCAATCTTTACGGCGCTACCAAACTTGCGTCCGACAAGCTTTTCGTTGCCGGAAACCACTACGCCGGTGGAGGCAAGACCCGTTTCTCCGTCGTCCGCTATGGCAACGTCATGGGCTCGCGCGGCTCCGTTTTGCCCTTCTTCTGGGACGCAGCATCTAAGAACGAACCGCTGCCGATTACCGATGAGCGGATGACGCGCTTCATGATCACGCTGGAACAGGGCGTTGAGCTTGTGTGGACGGCGTTTGAAGATATGGCCGGTGGGGAAATCTATGTGCGCAAGATTCCTTCAATGAACATCGTCGATATTGCTTCTGCCGTTGCACCGGGGAAGCCAACCCGGGTGGTGGGCATACGACCCGGTGAGAAACTGCACGAGCAAATGATTGGCCCTGAAGACTCGTTGACGACTTTCGAGTACAAGGACTATTTCAAGATTCTTCCCACCATCAACACCTGGGATCGTGGCGCTGACCTCTCGAAGGGCGGCAAGCCCGTCCCGGAAGGATTCACCTACACGAGCGATACCAACACGGAGTGGATGTCTATCCCTGAGCTCCAGTCGTGGGTTGAGAAGAACCTGGCCGCTCCCTCGTCGCATTCCGCCCCGCCCGCCAGGGCTTAGGAGCTCGCGGTGGGACAGGTTGTCGCGGTGGTTCCCGCCCGAGGGGGTAGCACCCGTATCCCGCGGAAAAACGTTCTTCCCTTCAACGGGAAGCCAATGATCACCTGGCCGCTTGAGGCAGCCGCAAACACAGGTTTATTCGACAGAGTCGTGGTGTCAACCGATGACGATGGGATCGCCTACATTGCCCGCGACGCGGGTGCTGAAGTGCCCTTCACGCGCCCTGCGGACCTTGCTGATCACCACGCCGGCACAGCGCCCGTGATTCGCCACGCGATCACTGAATTGGATCTTGCCGACGACGACGTTGTGGTGTGCCTCTACCCAACGGCGGCAGTCACGTCTGAGATTCTCCGTGATGCATTCAAGCACGCTGGTTCGTCACCGGAGCACTTCGTTATTTCGGTGGGACGCCATCGTTCGCCCCTGGGGCGCTCACTTGAGTCCAGGCCTAATCACCTCATGGCATTGGCCCACCCAGAAAACTTGTTAACCAGAACCCAAGATTTGCCTGTCAGCTTCTTTGACGCTGGAAAGTTTTACATCGCCCCAGCGTCGCTCTGGAAGTCGCAGGAGACGATGATGTCTGAGCCCTTCACCCCATATTTCCTGCCCGAGTGGGCCACCGTCGATATTGATGAGCCAGAAGATTGGCCACTGGCCGAGGCACTCCACAAAGCGTTTGTTCTGGACTCCACGCGGTGAAAGCTCTTGTTCTTGGCTCGTCAGGGTTTCTTGGCTCCTATTTAGGTTTTGTTCTTCCCGCGCTGAGGTGGCAGATCGCCGGGCTGTCGCGTGATGGCGCCGAGTATTTTCCTAGGAACCGGCACGTGGGCTCCGCCCAGGAAATTGAGCGCTTGCTTGAGGCCGGGGGTTATGACGTGGTGATCAACGCGATTGCCATGGCTTCCCATGAGCGGTGCGAGAAAGAGCCGGCCGAGGCCGTGCTCATCAACGCCACGCTCCCCGGCCGATGGGCTGCGGTGTGCGCCCGTACCGGCGCGAAGTTTGTCCACATCTCGACCGACGCGGTTTTTGACGGTGAGTCGGAGCGTGCTTACACCGAGGCTGACTCGCCGAACCCGAAGGGCGTCGAGGGCAGCCCTAAGCTTGAGGGCGAGGAGGCTGTGAGCCAAGCAAATGCCAACGCGCTGATTCTCAGAACAAATTTCTACGGCTGGTCAGCCACCGGCGGAATCGGAATCCTCGACTTCTTTGTGAATTCTTTCAGCCAGGGTGTGGCCATTACCGGGTTCACCGACTATCGCGTCTCGAGTCTGTATATGGGCGATTTGGTGGATGCGATGGTCAGCGCGATCGACAGGGGTGCCAGCGGTGTGCTTCACGCTGTGGCTTCTGATTCCGCTTCCAAGTATGACTTTGGGCTGGCAGTTGCTACAGAATTTGGTCTCGATTCGAGCGTCATGAGGCCTGGGGCGCTGAGCGATGCGGCGACGCTGTCGGTTCGAGGGCGCGATCTGGCTCTCTCTACGGCGAAAATCGAGGGCATTCTGGGACGGCCGATGCCCTCGACTTTCTCGGGCTTAGCTCGCGCCAGAGCGGAGAGAAGTGCGCTCATGGATTACTTTGGGCAGAGCACAGTCTGATGAGGAGCTTCGAATGAAAATCAACGGTCGGGAAGTTTCCGCCAATGCGCCCACCTATTTCATCGCCGACGTGGCCGCCAATCATGATGGCAGTCTTGAGCGTGCGCTTGAGTTGATGACCTCGGCCAAGGCCGCTGGGGCGGATGCTGCGAAGTTCCAGCACTTTCGTGCCGACCACATTGTCAGCGACAAAGGCTTCCGTGAGCTAGGTGGGCAGCAGTCCCACCAGGCAACGTGGTCAAAGAGCGTGTATGAGGTCTATAAGGACGCGTCCCTTCCGTGGGAGTGGACCAAGCCACTTGCCGATCACGCAGCATCAATCGGAATTGATTTCTTCACTAGTCCCTACGACATCGAAGCCATTGACTTCGTTGATGATTTTGTCCCCGCCTACAAGATCGGCTCGGGTGATATCACCTGGCTAGCAGCCATTGACCACATGGCATCCAAGGGCAAGCCGATGATCTTGGCAACCGGGGCGGCGACTATCGATGAAGTTCGCCGCGCTGTTGCCACCATCAAGGCTCACGGTGTTCCCTACTCGGTCATGCAGTGCAACACCAATTACACAGGGGTCGCAGAAAACTTGCACCACATTCACCTGAATGTCCTAAACACCTATCGGGCCGAATTCCCGGATGCCATCCTTGGCCTCTCCGATCACACCCACGGCAACGTCACTGTGTTGGGCGCTGTAGCTATGGGCGCTCGTGTGATTGAGAAGCACTTCACCGATGATGTTCACCGTGAGGGTCCGGACCATCACTTCTCGATGACTCCTGACACCTGGCGCGAGATGGTCGACCGCACCAGGGATCTCGAGGCAGCACTTGGCAGCGCAGAGAAAGTTGTCGCTGAGAACGAGAAAGAGACCGTCGTCATTCAACGCCGTGGTCTGCGGTTCGCGCGGCCCCTGAGTGCGGGGAGCGTCATCGCCGCTGATGACCTCGTCGCTCTTCGGCCAGCCACTCCCGGGTGCATCACGCCCGATGATGTCGATCAGGTGGTGGGTTCACGCCTTTTGGCCGACGTTGAATTCCACGACGTTGTTACTCCTACCCTCGTCGCAAAGGCTTAACTAGTCGCCATGCGCCTTGTATTCGTCACAGACCGGAACGACGCTCACGCCGCGAGGTTCTCTGAGCTCTTTGCTGGACTTGGGGCCGACTACGAGCATGTCGAGGTCCAGGGTCCAGGTGCGACCTTTGAGCTCGGCGGCGCGACCCTTGGTGGTTGGGGCGAACTAAGAGCGGCGCTCGCTGCAACACCCACGGTGGTGGTGTCGGGTCCTTTGGACACTGTGACGGGAAACCTAGCGGGGGGCGACTATCGCCATGTCGGCATTTCGTGGGCAACTGATGTGATGGTGACGGCAGCGCAGTCACCCGAGCACGCTCGCGCGCTGTCCGACACCCTGCAGGGCCTTGACCTCGTTGTCCTGGACAACTACGCCACCGAAAATGCCGTTGTTGCTCTTGGCGCAGCGCCGGAGCATGTGTGCCGGATTCCGTGGGGTCCAGCAGGCGCTCCATTCACCCCAATCGAGCGTTCAGCGCTCGGTATTCCAAATGATGCGTTCGTCATCGTCTACCCCAGGAGTCTGGAGCCCCACTACGAACCAGAAGTCTTTGTCGATGCTTTTGCACGCCTTGTCGCGAAGCGACCGAGCGCGAGGGCTGTCTTGGTGGAGTCGGGCTCCATGGTTGATTCCCTGAAGCGTGATCTCGCTACGAGAGGACTCTCCGACAACATCGTCTGGCTACCAGTGCGCTCGCCCCAGGAATTCCAGGCGGTCATTGTGCTGGCCGATGCCGTCGTGGTGACGACTCGCACCGATGGCACATCGGTCACCGTGATGGATGCGATGCATCACGGTGTCCCGGTGGTGACATCGCTGACCAATGGCAGCGCAGAGTGGATTCTCGACGGTGTGACGGGATGGACATTCCCGGTCGGGAATTCGGGCGCCCTTGCTGCGGCGTTGGAATCGGTGGCCTCGATGAGCACCGCCGACAGGGCGCTAATTACCGGCAATGCACGGCGTTTGGTTGACCAACGAGCTGGGTGGTCGCACTCAGCCGCAACCCTGGCCACCGAAATCAAAAAACTTTTCACTTCCTAAACGGCGTTAAGTTAAACCCTCGCCTGAGGGTTCTCCGCTCCAGGACTTGACGAAAGTGAATTACACCGGTGTAATTGGTCAGGCCACAAGTCTGAGGCCGGACGATGGCGGTAGAGGAGCACCTGCGTGAGCGAGTATCGGAACCAAGTACCCGATAACTGGTTCGTTGACCCGGTAAGACTGGGGATTCCTGGGATCAGACGCCCAGACGACGAGGAAGGTCAGCTCGCTTGGCAGGCTGATGCGCTCTGCGCCCAGACCGACCCTGAGGCCTTCTTCCCCGAAAAGGGCGGCTCAACCCGCGACGCCAAGAAGATCTGCACCCAGTGCGAGGTCAAAGCAGAGTGCCTCGAGTACGCGCTGGCAAACGATGAGCGTTTTGGTATCTGGGGCGGTCTTTCAGAGCGCGAGCGGCGTCGACTGCGCAGACGCGCCTAGCAGGCCGTCATGCGCGCAAGCGTCGACGCGGTCCTGGTTGTTCGCCGTGGCGGAGAGCATCTAGAAGCAAGCCTTCGTGGTCTGTTCGACCAGACCAGGTCAGCTGATCGAATTTGTATCGTCGACCTGTCTGCTGATTCCACACTTCGGGCCCAGGTCGACTCGGTCTTGGGCGCCACAGTCTTTGACTATGTTGCCCTTCCCTTTGGTACCACCTGGGCTGAGGCAATCCGCGACGCCACAGAACTTCTCTATCCAACCGGAGTCATCCCGGAGCAGGCGTGGTTGTGGTTGCTCCGCGATGACACGAACCCCGGAAGTGCAGCACTCGAGCACTTGACCCTCAGTGTTGAGGGGGCGCCCCTCGTTCGCATTGCAGGCCCCAAGCAACGTGTGGCGGATCGTCCCCTCATGATTCGTGAGATGGGCGAGACAATGACGCGCTTTGGCGAGCGCATCGCAATGGCCGAGCGAGAACTCGACCAAGCGCAATACGACCGGCTGAGCGATGTTCTGGCTGTTGGTGAAGCCGGAATGTTGGTTCACGCGGCGACCCTGGAGGCTTTGGAAGGCTTTGACCCAGCGCTTTCACCCCTAGATGGTGGGCTCGATCTGTGCGCCCGTGCACGTTTGGCCGGCCACCGGGTCGTGGTGTTGCCGCGCGCGGTCGTTGATGTGGGCTCGGGCCCAGCCGACTGGCACACCGGGCGCAGCGTGTCAGCGATCGGGCAGGCTTACTTCTCGAGACGCGCGTGGCTCTACCGACGATTTGTGTATGCACCAGCGTGGGCGTTGCTCGCGCTCATTGTCTGGGCGTTGCCCTGGGCGATCGCCCGGAGCCTCTGGCACACAGTGGCAAAACATCCCGAACGTAGTCTTTCCGAGATCGTGGCTGCGCTATGGGCCCTTGGCAAGGTCCCCGATGTCCTTCGAGCACGCGCGGTGCTTGGGCGCTCGAAGACCACCTCGTGGGATGTCATTGATTCACTACGGATGGCGCCAGCTGACGTTCGGAAGCGACGGTCGATCGCCGCTGAATCCCGGCTGGCCGCAAAAGAAGAAAAAGCTCTCCAGGTCCCGCGACCTTCGTTTCTTCCAGCTTTCCCGTGGACTATCGCTGCGCTTGCGGTGATTGCTGGCCTGACCCACGGGCGCTGGTGGGGGAGCCCCTTCTTGGTCGGTGGCGGACTCGTTCCCCTGCCGGCTTCGCTCGATGAGCTGTGGTCGCAGGCGTGGTGGATTATGCCGACGACCCTGAGCCTGGATGCGGATTCCATCCCGGCCGATCCTTTCAATTTCGTGCTGGCGGTGCTTGGGTCGCTCACTTGGTGGTCCCCCTCCCTCGCAGTGGTTGCACTGTTCCTCGCAGCAATTCCCCTCGCCGGCGCCATCGCGTGGTGGGCGGCCGCTCAGTTCCTCTCGAGAGCCTGGGCCACCAGTGTGGTAGCAGCGCTGTGGGCGCTGAGCCCCACCTTGCTGGTGTCCCTTTCCGAGGGCCGTATCGGGGCGGTCATTGCCCACATCATGCTGCCGTGGCTGGTTGCCTCCCTGGTAAGCGCTCACGAGTCGTGGCAGCGCGTGGGGCAGGCATCGCTTGCCACCCTTGTTGTGCTGGCCTCAGCACCAGTGCTGTGGCCGGCAGTTGTCCTTGGCTACCTTGTCGTGGGGCTTGCCAGAGTATGGTCCCATGGGCCACGCATGTTCATCGGCGTCCTGCCGCTGGGGCTGGCACCCGCGATTGTGATGGGCTTCCCTCGCTTTAGCG
>JAIOWV010000013.1 GCA_021741945.1 Pontimonas sp. | reverse complement strand
GGCAGTGGGATTGTTCTTGGGCCTCGTACTTGGCTCCCTGGCTTTTGTCGCGGGGTGGGTGGTCGCAGGGATTCCCGTGGGTATCACTGTCGGGGTTTCCGTGGTTCTCGTATGTATTTGGGCTGCCACGATTGGATCCCTCATGCCGTTGATGGCGCGGGCACTGAATATTGACCCAGCAGTTATTTCTGCACCGCTCGTGACCACGCTCGTTGATGCAACCGGTCTGGTCATCTACTTCGTCGTTGCCGGGGTGGTTTTGGGCATTTAGGCCGAGCTTCCTTGCCCTGGGGATAACCAGAGCGGTCAGTCTCTCGCCTTCGAGACCATGGGGCCATGCCCGAAACCTTCGATGCCTCTGCGGCCCTGGCAGAGCGGGTGCGACACCGTCTGGTCGATGCGGGGGAGGACTTGCCCTCCGTGATTGCCGACGAGGTGTCGCTCCATCGGGAAGATGGTGCGCCTGGGCCACTTGGTCAGTATCTGAGGGATGAGCTGTTGGGACTTGGTCCCCTTCAACAATTTCTTGATGACCCTGGCGTTGAGGAAGTCTGGATTAACTCCCCTGACCACGTCTTTGTTGCGAGAGCCGGTGTGAGCGAACGTGTTCACGTCACCCTCACCTCTGAGTCAATCCGAGGCCTCGTCGAGCGCATGCTGCGCCCGACCGGCCGCCGAATCGACATGTCCCAGCCTTTCGTGGATGCGTCGTTGCCCGATGGATCCAGGTTGCATGTGGCAATCCCGGACATCACCCGCCAGCATTGGTCGGTCAACATCAGGAAGTTCGCTGCCCGTCTGCGCTCGCTCGAGGATTTGGTGGGTGCCGGTGCCATGAGCGAGGATGCCTCGCGCTATCTGGCAGGGCTTATTCGTCAGGGGGCGAGCATCTTGGTCTCCGGCGCCACCCAGGCCGGTAAGACGACACTGCTGAATGCGCTGTTGGACGCTGTCCCTGCCTATGAACGCATTGTGACGGTGGAGGAGACCTTTGAGTTGAGTCTTCACCGCGATGATCACGTGGGGTTGCAGTGCAGGGGGCCAAGCCTGGAGGGCACTGGCGAAATTGCCCTTCGGAGGCTTGTGAAGGAGGCGCTGCGTATGCGCCCTGATCGCCTGGTGGTGGGTGAAGTCCGAGGCGCTGAAGCCTTGGATCTCCTGATTGCCCTGAATTCAGGGTTGCCTGGGATGTGTTCCATCCACGCGAAGAGCGCTGAGCAAGCCCTTGTGAAGCTCTCCACCTTGCCCCTCTTGGAGGGCCGGAACGTCGATGCAAGTTTTGTGTTGCCCACGGTCGCCGGGACCATCGACGCTGTGGTCCATCTTGAGCGCTCACCGGAGGGGAAACGACGGTTGATGTCGATCATTGTTCCCACAGGCTCCATTGCACGGGGCGTCATTGAGTCACGGGTGGTGTTTTCGCGTCAAGGGGACGCGCTCGTTCACAACGAAGCGCACGAGCCCGCGCCATGATTCTCTTCTCGGTGGTTGTCGGGTTATCACTGGGAGTGGGGCTCTGGTTAGTGGTTGTTCCAGCGATGCCCCTTGAGAGCAGACCACAGCGGCCACCCTCGCGCGTCTGGCAGCCCGTGGCCGGGCTCCTCACAGAGGCGGGGCTTGCCCACCTCAACCCGTGGAGTGTGGTGGGTGTTGTGGTGTTCGGAGCCACGGCGGTCGGATTCGTCGTGACGCTGTTGTTTCCCGTCCTGGTTCTTGGGCCATTGGCAGCCATTGCGACTGCACTTCTCGCCTACGCGTTTGTCCTGCGGGAAAGGGGCGCCAGGAGACACCGACTGAGGGTGGCATGGCCTGGTGTGATTGACCACATTCGCGCCGGGATTAGGTCCGGCTCCGATGTGGTGCGGGCAGTGGCGGCTCTGCCGCCATCGCTCCCACCAGACATTGCCACCACCGTGGGGCTGTTCCGCGATGATCTTGCCCGGGGAATGTCGAGTGACATGGCATTAGGGCAGTGGGGCGCAAGGCTTGCCGATCCTGTCGGAGACCGCATTGTCGAAGTGCTGAGAATGGCCGGCGAAGTCGGTGGCACAGACCTGCCCGATGTGTTGAATTCATTGCAACGAAGCGTCAGGCACGACATCGCCGTTCGCGAGGATGCCACCGCCAAACAGTCGTGGGTGCGCTCCGCTGCAGTGATGGCGGTGGCAGCCCCGTGGGTGGTGTTGGTCGTGATCGGTTCCAGGGGCGACACCCTGCAGAGCTATCAGAGCCTGGAGGGTTCCATTGTTCTGGTGGTCGGTGCGGTGGTGAGTGCCCTTGCCTATCGGATGATGCATGCCATTGGGTCCCTTCCGCCGCAGCGCCGGTGGGTGAACTAGTGGCCACCGCCGGGCTTTTGGGCCTTGCCATGGGCCTGGGGCTCTGGATCTTGCTGGGGGTTGTGTGGCCGAGGCGGTCGACGAAGGGCTGGGATCAGCGCCTTGCGCCCTATTTGCTGGATGTCTCGCAGAAGGCCCGGGACATACATTTCGCGACCCAGAGCGATCCGATCGTGGTGGCGGGTCAGCTGCTGGGACCCAGTGTGACCCGGATGATTCGACGAATCGACCGAGCGCTTGGTGGGCGCACAGCTCAGGAAGCGGCCTTTGTTACCTCCGGTCTTGGGGGATCGTTTGAGGATTTTCGTGCGAGGCGAACCATGGGAACCATCGCCGGCTTCGTCGGCGGTGCCGTGACCGGGCTGCTCATCGCTGTTTTGACGGACTTGCCGTTGACACAAAGTGTTAGCGGTGTGGCGTTGGGCGGGGCCGTCGTCGCCCTCTGGTCCACCGACTACCGGCTGAGCAGGGCTGTCCGGGAAAGAGGGGAGCGGATTGTCGAGGAGTTCCCCACCGTCATCGAACTATTGGGGTTGTCGTTGGCCGCAGGGGATTCACTGCCTCGCGCCCTCGCGCGCGTCTCCAGGAGGGCCCACGGCGAGCTTGGCCGCGAATGGGCGAGGGTGATGGCATTGGTCGAGCTCGGAGCGCCTCTCACCCCAACTCTGCGGGAATCAGCGGCGCGGGTGTCGGCGCCGCATGTGACAGCGTTTGTTGAGCACTTAGCTCAAGCCCTTGATCGTGGCGCACCTCTGGCTGAGGTGGTTGCCGCTCATGCCAGAGACGCGAAAGAGGAATACACCAGGGGCTTAGTCGATAAAGCGGGGAAGGCCGAGGTCGCCATGTTGGTTCCGATGGTGTTGATGATCCTGCCCATAACCGTCATCTTTGCGGTCTATCCAGGCTTAGAGGCCTTGCAGTTTGGGTTCTAGATCGGCTGTGAGAAGCCCCGAAGCGCAGGGTGTGCATAACTTCTGCCGCCACCTCTACGCTCTCGTTACCGTAAGGCCATGAATTCACAGACGGCCCGCTTTCCGGATAATCCCAGAACCACCAGCTCGGAACGGGGTGACGTCCCAGGCTGGGTACTCATCACGCTGATGACCGCCGGTCTGGTGGTGGTCATTTGGTCAGCGGCTGGGCCGGCGTTGTCTGGGGTATTTGAGCAGGCCATCACCCGGGTGACGGGTTTCTAGTGCACTCTGAGCGGGGGAATGCTCCCGCTGAGTTCGTCATGGTGAGTGCGCTCCTGGTTGCACTGGTCTTGGGGATCACCCAGATAATCATGGTCGGTTATGTTCGCCACACCCTCCTAGCGGCTGGGGCCGAGGGCGCCAGACAGGCCGGTCTGGCCGATGTGTCTCCCGAGCGGGCCATCGACCACACTCGCGCTCTCGTGACGGCATCCCTCGCGCCTGGCTATGCAGAAAACATCCGAGTCAGCAGGTCTGAGGTTCTGGGGATTCCCAGCGCCCGGGTGTCTATCACTGCCCCGTTCCCGGCGCTGGGGCTCTGGAGCGCCGGGGGCGTGTTGGAGGTTGAGGCTCATGCTCCGCTTGAGCGCGCCCGGTAGAGAGCCGGAGGCGGGGCGCGCATCGCTGGAGTTTCTCACTGCCGCGATTGTTCTTCTGATTCCGGTGATGTTCTTGGCGATGAGCCTCTCCTCAATTCAAAATGCTGCCCTCGCCACCGAAGCAGCAGCGCGACATGGTGCCCGGGTGTTCGTGCAGGAGCCGAATCTTCAGGTTGCTTCGAGCCGCGCTGAGCAAGCAGTAGTGGTGGCACTGTCCAACCACGGGTTTGATGGGCCCTCGACGCTCGAGCGTTCCTGTTCCAGCAGTGATTGCGCAGCGCCAGGGACCATCGTGGTAATCCGGGTCGGAGTTGAGGCACCCCTGTTTTCGTCGCCCCTGCTCCCCGGGTTTTTGGGTGAGGCCACCATTCCCGTTCTCGCGCAGGCCAGTGCGATGGTCTCTCGCTATGGCGGGGCGCCATGAGCGAGAGAGGAAGCATCTTGCCACTCATCGGGGGCGCCGTTGCACTAGCGCTCGTGATGGTCTTCGGCGTGACTTCTGCCACGTCCTTGCTCCTTGAGCGCCATCGTCTCTATGCGCTGGCCGATTCTGTGGCTGTCGTGGCCGCGGAGAGTTTCTCCCTCCAGACTGTTCGCCTGACGGGGGTAGGCGTTGAAGCGCCCCTCACCTCGGGAGGTGTTCTGGACTCCGTGGAGAACTACCTGTCTCGCGCTGGTGTGGGGTCCCTGCGAGACGTGAAGATCGAAAGAGCCCACACCCCGAACGGGCAAGTAGCAGAGGTGACCCTGTCGTCTCGTTGGTCGCCACCAGTCATCTCCGATTTCTTTCCTCAACAACTGCAGGTTTCCGCCACCGCTCGCGCCCACGTCATTATTCGTTGAGCGTTTCTGGGCAATAGCGCAGGTTTCTCTGGCACGATTCCGGTCATGACTGAACTGAGCGGACGTTCCTTTCTCATTGTTGGTGCGAGCGGAGGGCTCGGTGCAGAAATAGCGCGCGAGCTTCACAACCGCGGCGCACTCCTGACTCTTGCTGGCCGTAATGCCGCGGCCCTGCAGGGCTTAGGAGTCCCAGGGGCTATCGTCACGGGCGACGTCACTGCCCCCGGTGTTCCGCAGGCCTATGTCCAGGCAGCCCTAGATGCCCACAACGCGCTCGATGGTGTGGTCTACGCCGCAGGTGCGGTCGCGTTTGGGTCGGTTGCCGAGATCACTGATGATCTTGCCGACGCGCTCTGGAAGGTCAACACCAGAGGCTGGATGAGCGTTCAACGCGCAGCGTTGCCAGCTCTCACCGCCAGTGCCGCCGCCGGCAACTCACCTGTCGTGGTGACACTCAGTGGTGTTGTGGCTGAAGCTCCGACTGCTGGACTTGCCGCCTACTCGGCGGTCAAGTCAGCCCTCCACGCCTTTGGCGTGGCTGCCGGTCGTGAGCTTCGTCGCAGTGGCATCCGCCTCATCGATGCCAGGCCCGGCCACACCGAGACGGAGCTCTCCCTTCACCCGCTCGCCGGTGAGCGCCCTGCCTTCCCCACGGGGCTTGCCCCGCAGGCTGTTGCGCGGAGGATTGTGGACGCGCTTGCCGGTGATGAGAAGGACCTGCCGAGCACTAGTTTTCAGGGCCTCGACTAGTCTGAGAGGGCTATGAGCGAACTCGATATTCAGGCCCGCATTGCCGCCCTTCGCTCCACCTTCGCCACCATTGAGGCGGTGCTGGACCCGGAGAGCCTGAAGATCGAGATTGCTTCCTTATCCGAGCAGGCGTCTGCCCCCAATCTGTGGGACGACACTGAGGCTGCCCAGAAAATCACCAGTGCGCTGAGCCACCGGCAGACCGAGCTTGCGAGGATTGCGGACATCACCCAGCGCCTGACCGATATCGATGTCTTAATCGACATGGCTGATGAGGCCGGCGATAGTGACTCCGCTGCGGAGGTCACAAAAGAACTTGCCGATCTCGAGGCTCTGCTTGGTGTCATGGAAGTCCAGACTTTGCTCGATGGCGAATATGACGCCCTTCCCGCGGTCGTCACCATCCGTGCTGGTGCTGGCGGGGTGGATGCAGCCGACTTCGCTGAGATGTTGCTTCGGATGTATACGAGGTGGGCTGAAGCCCACGGCTACTCGGCCACCGTTCTCGACACTAGCTACGCAGAAGAAGCGGGCATCAAGAGCGCGACTCTCCAGATTGATGCCCCCTATGCGTTTGGAACACTCAGCGTTGAGGCGGGAACCCACCGTCTGGTTCGCATGAGCCCTTTCAACTCGGCCGGGAAGCGTCAAACGTCATTCGCAGCAGTCGAAGTCGTGCCACTCATGGTGGAAGCCACAGAAGTCGACCTACCAGAGTCCGATTTGCGCATCGACGTTTTCCGCTCGTCTGGACCAGGCGGCCAGTCGGTGAACACCACAGACTCTGCAGTCCGGATTACCCATATCCCCACCGGAATCGTGGTGAGCTGCCAGAACGAGAAAAGCCAGATTCAAAACAAGGCCGCAGCGCTTCGGGTGCTCCAGAGCAGATTGCTCTTGCTCCAGCGCGAAGAGGAAATGGCTAAGAAGAAAGAGCTTGCAGGAACCATCACTGCCAGCTGGGGCGACCAGATGCGCAGTTACGTCCTGGCCCCCTACCAAATGGTCAAGGACCTGCGCTCCGACTACGAGGTCAACAATCCGAGCGCCGTGTTCGATGGCGATTTAGACGGCTTCATTCAGGCTGGCATCCGCTGGCGCAAAAGCGCCGGGAGGGTGTCGTAAGGCGGATTTAGGCCCCCTCAAATCTAGGATTGAGGCGCCATGATTCTCTTCGAAGACGTCACAAAAATGTATCGGGGCGCTCCCAAGCCCGCGCTCAGCAACGTCAGCATCAACATTGGTGCTGGCGAGTTCGTCTTTCTCGTCGGAGCCTCGGGCTCTGGAAAATCAAGCTTTCTGCGTCTGATCCTCAAGGAAGAGCGCCCTAACGCCGGCAATATTCACGTGCTTGGCCAAGACCTGCGCCGCATCCCGAGCCGTAAAGTTCCCCTATTCCGCCGCAATCTTGGTGTTGTTTTCCAAGACTTCCGTCTTCTGCCTCAGAAGACGGTCTTTGACAACGTGGCCTTCACGCTGCGGGTCATCGGCCAGAGCTCAGGCTTCATCCACGAAGCGGTGCCCGACATCCTCCAGACCGTGGGACTCGCCCAGAAAGCCAAGAATTACCCCCACGAGCTCTCCGGCGGTGAGCAACAGAGAGTCGCGATTGCCCGCGCCGCGGTCAACAAGCCCTCTATTTTGCTGGCTGATGAGCCCACCGGAAACTTGGACCCCGCCACAAGTGCGGGAATCATGAACGTGCTCTCGAGGATTAATGCCTCTGGCACCACGGTGATCATGGCAACTCACGATTCGGGCATTGTGAATCAAATGCAACGTCGCGTTGTCGAGGTTTCCGCCGGCCGCATCGTCCGAGACGAGCGTGAGGGTGGGTACGAAACCACAAGCATTCCCTTTGGTGAGCTCGACACGGCACCAAGCCCCATCATCACCGATGAGGAAGCGGGCCTCGTTACCCCCACCCCTATCCGAAGCCTCGATGAGAGCAATCCTGAGACGGTTCCGACATCGTTTCCCTGGGAGCTGCGGGCGTGAGACTGGGCTTCGTCCTCCGCGAAGTCGCTACCGGCCTAGCGAGGAACCTCTCGATGGTCATTTCCATCGTGCTGGTGACCTTCATCTCGTTGACTTTCGTGGGTGCAGCAATTCTGTTGCAAGCCCAGATCCAAGAGATGAAGAACTACTGGTTTGACCGTGCTCAGGTCGCGGTCTACATGTGTACTGATTTCTCCACACTCGGTGGTTGTGACCAGCTGGCAGCAAGTGAGGATCAGAAGCTTGCGGTGTCGCAGCGACTCGAGTCGCCCACACTTGCGCCCTACATCGACCGCTTCTATTTCGAAGACCGCGATCAGGCCTATGAGAACTTCCGCGAACAGTTCAAGGATTCCGCCGTCGTTGACCTAGTTTCTCCCGAGCTTTTGCCAGAGACCTTCTGGGTGAACCTGGTCGATCCGACTCAGAGTGAACTCATCTTCGAGGCAATCTCCGGTCTTCCCGGCGTGGAGAGCGTAATTGATCAGCGCAGTTACCTCGACCAGATTTTTGCTCTTCTCAACGCCGGTAGTTTGACCGCTGTTGCGGTGGCGAGCTTGATGCTTCTCGCGGCAGCCCTGCTGATTGCGACGACGATTCGCTTGAGCGCGTTCTCACGTCGGCGCGAACTCGCAATCATGCGTTTGGTCGGAGCGTCTAACCGCTTTGTCCAAACCCCGTTTGTCCTCGAAGGCATTGTGGCGGCTGCGCTGGGGGCCGCAGCCGCATCTGCGGCTGTGTGGGCAATTGTCCGCTTCTTTGTTCAGGGATATTTGACTGAGGCGTTGCCAACCACGGTCTTTGTCGGAGCATCTGACGCGTTTGCGACCATGCCGATTCTTTTTACCACCGGAATCGGGCTTGCTGTTGTGGCTTCCTACATCTCCATCACCCGTTACCTCCGAGCCTAAAAACTCTCCTGCTCTGGACAAAAGCCGGGCGGTAGACTGTGGGGCTGGCCACCGACTGGGGCCACGTCAGGGCGCATCGATAGCAACAAGGAGGTGGCACCATGGCAAAAGAGAGCGGCGAGAAAGTGGTTGCCACCAACCGCAAAGCTCGTTACGACTACCACATTGAAGATACCTATGAGGCGGGGATAGTCCTCACTGGCACCGAGGTTAAGTCCTTGCGCCAGGGCAGGGCATCCCTTGTTGACGCCTACGCCACGGTTGATGGCGGAGAGGCGTGGCTTGAGGCTGTCCACATTCCCGAATACAACGAGGGAACGTGGACGAATCATCCACCCCGCAGAAAGCGCAAACTTCTGCTTCACAAGGAACAGATTGCGAAGATGGCGCACCGGATTACCGCCGGCGGTTACACCCTGGTGCCTCTACGCATCTATTTCCTGGACGGTCGCGCGAAGGTCGAAATCGCGGTGGCAAAGGGTAAAAAGGAATACGACAAGCGCCACGCTCTGCGCCAAAAGCAGGACGATCGCGAAGCAAAGCGTGCGATTTCGACCAGAAACCGACTGGGCGACTAGGTTCGTGGCCTGGCGTAGGCTGGGGGAAGAATGTCGAAGTTTTCTGGGGGCCCCGTCACGGAGCCCATCAACCTATCCGGTGACAAAGCACGCTGGAGCGCATACGGGGTTGCCGTCGGTGTCGCATCGCTAACCATTCTTGATCTTGCGAAGATCAACGTCGCGATCCCTGCGATTAGTTCGGTTCTCGGTGCCGGCGCAACGCAGGTGCAGCTGTTGCTCTCTGGGTTCGTGTTGGCCTTTGGTCTGCTTCTAGTGCCCTCGGGCCGAATTGGTGACCTCTATTCCAGGCGCTTCATGTTTTTGTTCGGGTTGTCTTTGTTCACGCTGGCAAGCCTCGGTGGAATGGTCGCCCCGACCATTGAGCTTCTGATTGCCAGCCGAATATTCCAGGGCTTTGCCGCTGGAATATTGATGCCCCAGGTCTTGGGTCTTGTTCAGCAACTGTTCCAAGGCAAGGAGCGCGGCCAAGCGTTTGGGATTTTTGGGGCAGTGATTGGTCTTTCGACTGCCTTTGGCCCCACCATCGGCGGTTTGCTGGTGGGCGTTGGGGGAGAAGACTTCGGTTGGCGTCTGCTTTTCGCCATGAATGTTCCACTCGGTGTTGCGGCATTCGCGATGGCATATCGGTTGCTTCCGAAGGTCCAGGACACGTCCTCTGCCGTCAAGGATTTCGATTTGTTGGGCACAGTACTGCTGGGTGCCACAACCTTCTCGTTGATGCTGCCGTTCGTTCTGACGACGGGCACCGCATCGGATAACCCGGCCCGGTGGTGGTGGCTGGTTGCTGCTCTGGGAGCTGGAAGCCTTTTCGTCCTCTGGGAGAAGGCCTACATGGCCAGGGGCAAAGTCGCCATCATCGACTTTGAGCTTTTCGCCATTTCCTCGTTCCGTAACGGAATACTGATTTCAGGCTTCTATTTCGCTGCCTTGCCAGCAACGTTCATCACGCTGACGCTGTTTCTTCAGCAGGGCCTGGGTTTTGCCCCCGTCGTTGCCGGCATGGTCACGATTCCCTTCGCTCTGATTTCTGCTTACACATCGTTCAGGAGCGGCAAGGTCGTTCACAAGCGCGGCCGACCACTGGTCGTGGTCGGTTTGCTGGCCGTGCTTGCTGGGTTTGGCCTGGTCGCTCTCGCGAGCGTTGTTGTGCCGGACCCGTTGATGCCGATCGCTGTGGCGCTCGCGATGGCATTAGCAGGGGCTGGTGGTGGTGCTGTCATTTCGCCGAACCAGACGCTTATGCTCGAGGACATCCCGGTTCACCAGGGTGGCCTTGCCGGCTCTCTTGCTCAGGTCGGCCAGCGCATTGGAACCGCGATTGGACTTGCCGCGGCACTCTCAGTCTTCTTCTTTGTTCTCGCTGATGAAGTGAACCAGCCGTTGAGTGTGGCGTATCACGATGCCTTCATCGTCGCGCTGAGCGTTGTTGTTGGCCTTGTGACCGCGGCGCTTGTGTTCGCGCTGCTTGATGCGAAGGTTCGCGTCAAGGAAGAGGCAGCATCTAGCTAGTTCGAAGCTTCAGGCCCTATAGTTGGGGCGTGTCTTCGTGGCACTAGCCGCAACACAACTCCACAGCGCACCACACCAATGCTTCTCTGGGGCTTACGTTCCAGAGAGAGTCATGGGGATGATCGGTTTCGACATTGCTTGTGATTCCACAGAGAAGCGGGTCGAGAATGCAGAGTTATCTCGTTAACGTCCTCTGTAACCTATAGGTGCCAATACAAAGCGCACCGACTTCGCTCTCGCTGCCTAAGCAGCGGACAAGTCCGTCAGACTGAGCTCGCCTTCGGCTCAACCACTGGCGTCGTTTAGAAGGCTCGCTTGTGACCTGTGTTTCAGGGGTCACAGGGACTTTTTCTGAGACTGGGCCCGTCGTCCTAAGTGCTTGCGCTAAAGAACGGGGCCGAGTAGAACGCCTACGCAAGATACGCCCGTAGAAGGCTGTGGTACGAAGTAGTGGACCCGGGTTCGATTCCCGGCATCTCCACCATCGGTGCGCTGTGGACCTCTTTTTTACTCGTGGTGCGTCATCTTCTGTTTACTTTGACCGTATTGGCTCATGCCATCACACGGCGGTCGAAGGAGGCGTGATGCAGCGCATCGTCAGCGAGTTCGCGGGGACACTCATTCTCGTGGTTGCTGTGCTGGGCCCAGCATTTATGGCCTCAAACCTGCAGGTGTCGGCTGGTTTTGCGCTCGCGTTGGCTGCGGTGACAGCCGCAGCAGCGCTCTTTGTTCTCATCACGGCGTTGGGACCAGTGTCCGGCGCGCACTTCAATCCCGCGGTCTCACTGGCTTTCCTGCTCCAGGGGCGCCTCACCCCCCGCTGGTTTGCTGGCTATGTCCTCGCTCAGACGCTCGGTGCACTGGCTGGCGCTGTGCTCACGAGCATCATGTTCGGAGCTAGTCCGCTGGCGCTGTCGGAAGTTGAAAGAGGTGACTGGGGTGTGCTGGTCTCGGAGTGGTTCACAACCTTGGGTCTTGTTGCCCTGATACTCCTGCTTCTGAAGCAGGATCGAGGTGTGTGGATACCGGTTTCGGTAGCGCTATGGATTGGCGCCGGGCACATCTTTTCGTCCTCCACGTCCTTTGCCAACCCGGCGGTAACACTCGGTCGTATGGTCACGGACGCTGCGAATGGGATTGCCCCTGCCTTTGTCCCAGGATTCGTTATCGCACAGATTCTTGGCGCGGTCGGTGCCGTTGTAATCCTCGCCTTGCTGGATGGGGCGCTTGCCCCATCGATTAGACAGAGTCGAGGGCGCGATTCCTGAACTGCTCACTGCGTGAGCGCTGCGGATATGAAGACTGAGCGCCTGCACGGGTGACGCTGTCACTCGCCGCCAAGACCCCTCCAGCCAGGGCGTTGCGCCACGGGATTCCCTCAATCAGGTGCGCTGCAAAGTACCCGACGAAACAATCCCCGGCACCCACCGTGTCCTGCGCTGTGACGGGTTCGGCTACGAAGTGGAATGTCCCATCGCCTGGGACGTGACCAATGGCGCCCTGGTCGCCAAGGGTCACAATGACGTGACATTCCAGAGCTTTAGCCCATTCTTCAATTCCCGCGGTGACCTGGTCGACACTGACCTCCTGGGGGGTCGCCACCCCGGCTCCAGCAAGAACGGCGGCAATCTCGACTTCATTGGCAATGAGCCAGGTGGTGTTGCGGAGAATGCCCTCTGACACAGGGAGTGCTGGAGCTGTGTTGAGAATGGTCTGAGCCCCCTTGGCCCTCGCTGTTGCAAGTGCGGCCTCCACAGCATGCAGGTCGATCTCTAGCTGACTGACCAGGATTTTGAGGCCATCATGCGATTCAACGGCCTTGGCCGCTGAATCGCTGGTGAGGGTTCCCGAGGCTCCCGTGAACACGGCGATTCTGTTGGCGCCACCGTCCTCGACGTAGATGCTCGCAACACCGGAGGGCCCGGGGACGCGACCGAGATGTTCTAGTTCAAGGCCCTCGCCAGTGAGTGCGTTGATGACCATGTCGCCAAAGGCGTCCTCGCCAATACGGCCGATGAACGACACATGCGCACCAGCCCTGGCTGCCGCCACTGCCTGGTTGGCTCCTTTGCCACCCATACCGATGCTGAAGTTGTGGCCAAGGACAGTCTCTCCGACCTCGGGAGCGCGCTGGAGATAGGTGGTCAAGTCAACGTTGGCGTTGCCGATGACGACGAGGGGGGCGTGTGGCATAGTCACCGTCTTTCTAGGTTCTGCCTACGCTAGCCGAGACCAGCCGATTATCGCTTCGCGTCTTGGAGGGTGCCGATTACCTTGAGGCCTGGGTCAATAACCATGCAATAGATACTTCTATCGCCTTGGGCCCAGCTGCTGGGGGTCGGATAGTAGAAGTGGTAGTCCAGAAGCGACGAGCGAAAATCGATGCCGACAAACTCGGCAAAGACTGCCTGGCATTTGTCTTGGCCCTCAGCCACCAGGGTGTCGACGCCGGGGTAGGGGCCGTCCGTCGCCGTCACAATCGCATAGAGCTCAGAATCGTGCGGTTCATCACACGACACCGTCGGCACTTCAGCTAAATCAGCGCCCAGGGGAGTCTCTGCATCGTTTACGCAGGTCCCCACAGCGAGCTCCAGCACGGACTCCGTCTCGACCGCCTCAGTCGCAACCTCGGTCTCGGGTGAGGGCTCCACCGTTTCGCTGGTGCAGCCCACCAAAAACAGCGCTGCAGTGGCGACGACGAGCCCACGAGACATAAATCGCACTAGGCCCTCCTCGTGATGCCAAGAACTTCGTCGTGGAGGGTGCCATTGGTGGCAAGGGCGGTTCCATTCCACACGCCCTTCTCCCCATCGAGAGAGCTAAAGCGTCCACCGGCCTCTTCGATGATGGGGACAAGGGCCGCCATGTCATAGGGCTGGAGGTCTGCTTCACCGGCAACGTCGAGGGACCCTTCGGCGACCAGCATGTAGGACCAGAAATCACCGATGGCGCGCGCTCTCCAGGCACTAGTAGCAAGCCGGGTGACCTGCTCCCCGCGGCCATCGTTGATCCAGCCCGGAAGACTGTTGTAACTCACGGTGGCATCCGCCAGTTTTTCCACTGCGCTGACGCGAATGGCGTGAGGTTCTGGATGAGCTGTTCGGGTCGTGAAAGCCCCGTGGCCGCTGGCTGCATACCAACGCTGCCCAAGAGCCGGTGCGCTCACAACCCCCACCACTGGCTCGCCATCAATGGCGAGTGCGATCAATGTGGCCCAAATCGGCAGACCGCGCAGAAAACCAGCGGTTCCATCAATCGGGTCAATAATCCACTGGCGGCCGGCTTGTGGGCCAACAGTTTCGCTCGTTGAACCCATTTCTTCGCCGAGGATGGCGTCGTCTGGACGTGCAGCAGCAATTGTCGATCGAATCAGCTTCTCGACGGCCTGGTCGGCATCTGTGACGGGGGTTCGGTCGGGCTTAGTGGTGACGACCAGATCCTGCGCCGTAAAGCGTGGCAGGGATACTAAATCAGCGTTCGCGGCCGCCGCGAGGGCAAGAGCCAGGTCATCGCTTGGAGAGAAGTGCACCACATCTTGAGCGTAGTCGCTAGTCCTTGGCGGGTCGTGAGGCTACTCGGGTGTCCCACCAGGCTCGTGGATTGTGGCCATCAACCGTTGCAGGGATTCGACGCGCGCTTCTAGCTCCGGAGGTAAAGAACCATCCGCCCGCGCCCGGGAAAGCTCGCACTCTATGGTGTGGGCGGTGTGCGCGCAGGCCTTGGGGCACGAAGCGACATAGTCGGCCAAATCGCTAAACGCAGACACGATTGACTCTGTGCTGACGTGGCCAAGGCCAAAGGATCGAACACCGGGGGTGTCAATCACCCATCCGCCCTCGGGGAGCCGGAGGGCCTGGCTAGAGGAGGACGTGTGGCGCCCCCGTCCGGTGACGTCGTTGACATCCCCGACGGCGCGTTCCGCGCCGGGGACAAGCTCGTTCACGAGCGTTGATTTCCCCACACCCGAGTGCCCTACTGCAACGCTGATTCGCCCCGCAAGAATCGTCGCTAGTTCCTCGCGTGCTGGGTTCTCGGGCGACCGGGACACCGTCGTGATTCCCAGTGTCCTGCCGTATTCCAGCAACTCGGTTGCCGGTTCCAGGTCGGTCTTTGTGATGCAGAGAATTGGCGTGATGCCAGCATCCAGAGCAGCAATGATGTAGCGGTCGATAAGCCGGGGCCGGGGTTCGGGATTGGTCGTTGCGACCACCATGAGCAACTGGTCGGCGTTTGCCACAATGACGCGCTCGAGGGTGTCCGTGTCATCCCCACTTCGACGCAACACACTGGAGCGGGGTTGGATTCGAACGATTCGCCCGAGTGAGCCCTCCTCGCCGGTGGTATCGCCAACGATGTCGACATAGTCGCCTGTGACGATTGCTTGGCGGCGTAGCTCACTCGCCCGTGAACACGTCACGAGGCGTTCGGCGTCGGTGCCCTCACCGATGATGGCTCGGTAGCGCCCTCGGTCGACGGCGATGATGAAGCCCGTCACGGCGTTGTCGTGAGCTGGGCGGTTCTTGGAGCGAGGCCTGCTGCCGCGACGATCTGGTCGCACCCTCGGCACGAGATCGGCGTAGCGGTCTTCGTCCTCTTCCCAGGTCATGGGGCAGGGGACTCCACGAGTGCGCTCCAGAGCTCGACGAACTCCGGCAAAGTCTTGGACGTGCAGGCGATGTCATCAATCACAATTCCCCGAACACCAAGCCCCAGAAGAGCACCGGATGTTGCCATCCGGTGATCCTCGAATGCTGCCCAGGCTCCCCCATCAAGGGGGGTCGGTGTCACTTCAATGCCATCGGGAAGTTCCCGTGCGTTGCCACCAAGCGCCTGGATATTCGACACCAATGCGCTCAATCTGTCTGTTTCGTGGCCCCGGAGGTGACCAATGCCGCGGAAAGAGCTCGGACCATCAGCCAAAGCGGACAATGCGATGAAGGTCGGTGCGAGTTCGCCTGCGTGGCTGAGATCAAGGTCAACACCCGGAATCTGTGCACCATTGACCCAACCGGCGCCACCGGACACGGTGACGGAGGCTTCGCCATAGTGGACCTCCGCGCCGAAGAGTTCTAAGAGTTCTGGAACATGGCGTCCCACCTGGGTGGTGTGCTGCGGCCACCCGTCCAGGGTGACCTCTCCTCCGCTGATGAGTGCTGCGGCCAGGAAGGGCGCAGCGTTGGAGAGATCGGGCTCGATTGTCACATCAATCGGGTTGATGTCACCTGGCTCGACCCTCCAGACTCCTGGCTTGGGGCTTTCCACTGAAACACCCCGGGCTCTCAGGCTCGCAATCGTCATGTCGATGTGGGGGAGTGAGGGCAGAGAGTCTCCGGTGTGAGTAATGGTGAGGCCGCGCGGCATCCGCGGTGCAGCTAAAAGCAGTCCTGAGACGAACTGGCTGGAGAGCGAGGCGTCAAGAGTGACGCTCTCGCCTGTCAGTAATGCGGGCGGGGTCATGGTGAAGGGCAGCCCACCAGGGCCCTCTTTTTCCACGGCCACACCCAGCTGGGCCAGTGCATCCAGTGTGGTCTGCATCGGCCTGCGCCTGGCTCCCAGGTCGCCATCCAGGTGAATGGTTCCGGGGACAAGGGCGGCAACAGGTGGGATGAAGCGCATCACGGTGCCCGCTAACCCACAGTCGATCATTGCTCTGGTGGCAGCCGGGGTCTTCGGGAGTGGTTCCACCAAGAAATCTGGGCCGAAGGCACCATCGGATTCAACCGCTGTGATGGTCGCGCCGAGCGCCCGAAGTGCATCCACCATCAGCGCACTGTCTCTCGAGTGCAGCGGGCGCCTAATTCTGGAAGGTCCTGAGGCCAGCGCCGCGAGGACAAGTTCGCGATTGGTCAAAGATTTGGACCCAGGCAGGCTCAGAGAATGCCTCAGGGGGCGGGCGCGCTCAGGCGCGGGCCACCAAGCGGGGAAAATCTCTGACTCCTGCATCGAGTGTCCAGAGTATCGGGTTGTCGAAGCGAGCACTGGGGAAGAATCCACGGCTCGATGACGACTAGCTGAGAGCAGTGTCCAGAATGAGCTGGGCTTCGACCTGGCTGCGCTTGGAAGAACCCGTTGCCGGGGAGGCGGAGCGCGGCCTCGACACCACGGTCATCGCTGGCAAGCCCGCCTGCGGGCCTTCCATCATGATGAACGGCCATGCGCCCTGGTTCTCTGGTTCGTCTTGAACCCAGACGAACTGCGCGCCCTGGTAGCGGGCGGCAATCGCACGGAGCTCCTCGGCCGGGAAGGGATAGAACTGCTCGAGGCGAACAAGGGCGATGTGGGTAAGGCCCTTCTTCTCAATCTCGGACTGGAGGTCGTAGTAGATCTTTCCGGCGACCACCAAGACTTTGGTGATGCCTGCGGGGTTGGTGACCTTGGGGTCATCGAGGACTGGCTGGAACTTTCCGGAGGTGAAGTCGCTGACGTTGCTGGTCGCACCGCGAAGACGCAACATCGCCTTCGGCGTGAAGACCACCAGGGGCCTGCGAGGCCTGGCATAGGCCTGCCTGCGCAAAAGGTGGAAGTAAGAAGCGGGTGTTGAAGGCCGGGCGATCGTCATATTGTTCTCGGCGGCGAGCTGAAGGAAGCGCTCGATACGAGCCGAGGAGTGGTCTGGACCCTGGCCTTCAAAGCCGTGGGGCAGGAGCAGGACAACGCTGGAGCGCTGGTCCCATTTCTGTTCGGCCGAGGAGATGAATTCGTCGATGACAGTTTGTGCTCCGTTGACGAAGTCACCGAACTGCGCTTCCCACAGCACTAAGGCTTCAGCGCGTTCCACCGAGTAGCCGTATTCGAAAGCGAGGGCGGCGTATTCGCTCAGCAGGGAGTCATAAATATAGAGACGGGCTTGGCGCTCGGCCAGGTTCATCAGCGGCAACCACTCTTGGCCATTCACCCGGTCGTGGAAGACGGCGTGCCGCTGCACGAATGTGCCACGTCTGGCATCCTGGCCCACCAGGCGAACCGGGGTGCCTTCAACCAAAAGAGAACCGAGCGCTATGAGCTCACCAAAGCCCCAGTCAATTTCACCTTCGCGCGCCATCTCGCGGCGCTTCTCCAGCAGCGGGACGAGCTTGGGGTGGACGGTGAAACCTGGAGGTTGGTTGCCGTGAGCGTCACCGATGAGGGCCAAAACAGAACCATCAACGCCCGTTGTCGCGGGCTCCGCGGCTTCTTCGGGAGCCGCCACTTCGGTGACTGCAGGAATCTTGCCAGTTTGAGCCGCGTGGGTTTCCTCGAAGGCTTCTTCTAGACGTTGGTGGAAGTCGCGTTGCGCGGCCTCGAGTTCTTCTTCGGTGATGTCACCGCGGCCCATGAGAGCTTCGGTGTAGAGGGTTCGAACACTGCGCTTGGCCTCAATCAGGTTGTACATCAGTGGTTGGGTCATCGAGGGGTCATCACCCTCGTTGTGCCCGCGGCGACGGTAGCTGATCAGGTCGATCACGACATCGCCCTTGAACGTCTGACGGTAAGCGAAAGCGAGTTCTGCCACGCGGAGCACTGCTTCGGGGTCATCGCCGTTGACGTGGAAGATGGGCGCCTGAATGGTCTTTGCGACATCCGAGGCGTAGACCGACGTTCTCGCGTCGTGCGGAAGGGTCGTGAAGCCGACTTGGTTGTTCACGATTACGTGCACCGTTCCACCGGTGCGGTAGGCGCGAAGCTGAGACATCTGCAAGGTCTCGAGCACGACACCTTGACCTGCCATCGCCGCGTCACCGTGAATCAATACGGGAAGGACGCGGAAGCTGCCAATGGCACCGCGGTCCTGTTTGGCACGAACAATGCCCTCGAGTACGCCGTTCACAGCCTCGAGGTGAGAGGGGTTCGCCGCCAGGTACACAGGAATCGTGCTGCCGGTGGGGCTTGTATACAAGCCCTCAGTGCCTAGGTGATACTTCACATCGCCCGAGCCGTGGATGTTTCCCACATCCTGGGTGCCCTCAAACTCACGGAAAATCTGGCCGTAGGTCTTCCCGGCAATGTTGGCCAGCACGTTCAGGCGTCCGCGGTGGGCCATCGCAATAGCAACCTCATCGACACGCTCATCATCAGAGGCAGCCTGCATGATTTCGTCAATCAAGCTGACCGTTGATTCCGAGCCTTCCAAACTGAAGCGCTTCTGTCCGACGTACTTTGTCTGGAGGAAAGTTTCGAAAGCCTCTGCTTGGTTCAGCTTCGAGAGGATTCGAAGCTGAGCATCATGGTCTGGCTTTTCGTAAGG
>JAIOWV010000012.1 GCA_021741945.1 Pontimonas sp. | reverse complement strand
CTGCCTGGCAGGAAGATTGATCTCACCAAAGCCCGCTTGGGGTCCACTGGAGAGCAGGCGGAGGTCATTACAGATCTTGGAGAGCTTCACCGCCGCTCTCTTGAGCGTGCCAGAGAGCGTCATGAAGACACCCGCGTCGCTGGTGGCTTCAATGAGGTCGGGGGCAGTGCGGATATCAAGCCCCGTGAGCTCCGCCAAGTGCATGCGGACCGCCTCGGGATAGCGGGGGTCCGCAGTTATCCCTGTGCCGATTGCTGTGGCACCCAGGTTGATTTCACACAGGAAGGGAATGGTCTCTTTGATCCGGTCGTGGTCTTCGCGAAGCGTTGTCGCGAATCCACTGAATTCTTGGCCCAGGGTCATCGGCACCGCGTCTTGAAGCTGGGTTCGACCCACCTTCAGAATCTCTTGGAACTCTGTGCCCTTGGCGAGGAATGACTCAGCAAGCAACCGGTGCTCTTCGAAGAGACGCTGAACCCCCAAAACCATGCCGAGCTTGATGGCAGTGGGGTAAACGTCATTGGTGCTTTGCGAGCGATTGACGTCATCGATGGGGTGAAGGTGCTGGTAATCGCCCTTCTGGAATCCCATGATCTCAAGCCCGCGGTTAGCTATGACTTCATTGGCGCACATGTTTGTTGAGGTGCCAGCGCCACCCTGAACAGCGCCCAAAACGAACTGTTCGTGCCACTGGCCAGCCCACAGCTCTTCACACACCTGGTCAATCACTGCAGCCTTATCCGGGTCAAGCACGCCGATATCCCGATTGGCTCTTGCGGCAGCCTGCTTCACCCGAGCAATCCCGCGGATTAGATCGGGGTAGTTGGAAATTGCCCTGCGGGTAATCGGAAAGTTCTCGAGTGCCCGAGCGGTGTGGATTCCCCAGTATGCGTCTGCGGGCACCTCCCTGGTGCCAAGCGAGTCCGACTCACTGCGCATCGGAACCGGGCCATCGGGAAGATTCTCATCCATCCCTGGACGATAAATCGCGCCCTTTGTGCCCTCGCCCCGAAACGACGGGCCGGGACCGGTGGTGTGAACCATGACCTCACCTCACTGTGTGACCGGAAGAACCCTGCCCCCTGAGTGTAGAAGGTCGTCGGTCCCAGGAAGTCATCGCTACGATTAACGGACGCTAAATTCTGCAATCCCAAGGAGACTCATCGTGGCAACCGAACCCGCATCCATTGACTTTTATGGCGCCTCCTGGTGTGGCGACTGCAGGCGTGCCCAGGCATTGCTGGAGCACTACGGTGTGGGCTTTACCTATCACGACGTGGACGCCAGTGACGAGGACAAGAACAAGGCCATCGAACTGAGCGGCCGCCCCAACATTCCTGTGTTGCTTTTCCCAGATGGTTCGGTGCTCACGGAGCCCAGCAACCCTTTGCTGAATGAGAAGCTCACCGAACTGGGGATGATCTAGCCGCTTCGCCTAGCAGTCGTGGGAGAGCACTTCGTTGTTCTCCCCGATAACAATCTTTGCGTCAATGAACTCTCCGGAGAGCGCTCGGGGCAACCAGAGCTTCGCGTCCGACCACATCCGCTCGTAGGGGATTGCCTGAACCGGCCACCACGACGCCACTAGTTCACCGGAGCTCTGAAGTTCACCGCTAAACACCCGCGCTGCGAACACGAAGGATCGTTGCGACAAACCCTCTCGGTTCACAAAGGGATAGCTGATGCACGCCAAGGGTGTGAGATTTCCTGGCTCGATAACGAGCCCCACTTCCTCGTAAACCTCGCGAATCGCCGCTTCTTCGGGATTTTCTCCCGCCTCGACCTTGCCTCCAGGCCCCACAATGTGGCCAGCGCCAAGCCCTCGCAGCTTCTCCCCCAAGAGAACTTCGGCCACTCCGGCGTTATCGCGGAGGATATACGTCACGGCAACATCGAACACAGGGCCAGGGTATACAACCCTGGGACAGGGTTTACCTAACCCTTCCGTAACCCAGGGGAAACCTGAAGGCGTTAGAGTCCTTCCGTGCGCGCCACTTACCAAGAAAGCCCTCTCACGGGCAGCCCATCGATGTATCGGGTGATTTTGGCGTTGCTGAACTTCCTTGCGGCAATCGCGATTGTGGCGGCGCTAGCGGTCCAAATAACGGACCAGGCGCTCAACGACGCGTTCATGCCTGAGCGCTACTTCTCTTACTTCACCATTCAGACGAGCCTGGCGAACATTTTCGTCCTGGTTCTCAGCGGGTTTGTAGGACTACAGAGCGTCCGGGATTCTGGGTCCATGGCTGCACTCCGAGCGAATTTTGTGGCCTACGCCATCATCACCGGTGCGGTCTACAACGTCCTGCTTCGCGATTTGCCGAGCGCGCCAGGCGCGTACGTGTCTCCCACCCAATGGCCAAACGAAATCACCCACGTCTGGATCCCTCTGTACTTCGCGCTCGACTGGATTCTGAACCCTCACCGTCACAAGCTCCCGGGCTGGACGATGATCGCAGGAATCGCATTCCCGCTGGCATGGTTCGCCTTCACCCTGACCAGGGGCCACCTGACGGGATGGTATCCCTACGCGTTCTTGAACCCCGGTGGGCCTGCTGGGTGGGGTGGCGTGTGGATTTATGCCGCAGGCATTGGCCTAATCATCATTGCCCTAGTCAGCGCCACTGCACTGATTAATCTGATTCACCATAAGTTGCACCCCGCCAATCAGCTCGATTCTTGAGTGTCGGTGGTGCCTGAAAACCTAAGGCACGAACCCGTGGCCGGAGGAACAATGACTGAATCTCTCTTTGGTGATGAATCGCCAGATTGCCCGCAGTGCGGCGCCGAGAAACCGCTACCCCTCCTCTATGGAATCCCGAGCGAGGAAATGATCATGGCGGCCAAACTGGGCCAGATCGCTCTGGGTGGCGAGGACGGCCCTCATTCGCGGCGGGCCTGGCGCTGCCAAACCCCGCAGTGCAATTACGAGTTCTAGCTACTCGCTCCGAGCAGCCAACGCGGCTGTGAGCAAAGCAATGAGTGCTGCCACCTGCATCGTTGTCTCCACGCCAACCTCGGCTTCTTCGCCATCCAGAGCGCGCGCCGCCAGCCCAGACTTCTGGTCAATCAACTCCGCGATTCTGGTGTCGATGGTCTGAGCGGCGAGAATACGCCATGCGGTGACCGGCAGCTCTTGGCCGATGCGGTGGACACGGTCGATGGCTTGGGTCTGCTCCGCACTTGTCCACGAAAGTTCAGCCAAAACCACGTTCGAGGCAGCTTGGAGGTTCACACCAACGCCCGCTGCGAGCAACGAGCAGACGATGACTTGGACGTCATCGTCATTGGTGAATGCATCAATGGCAGCCTGCCTGGCGGTTGAGCTCTGGTCGCCTCGAATAGAGGTGGTCTTTATCCCGACCGAGGCAAAGTGAGCCTGGGCCTGATCGAGCACATCGATGTGCTTGGCGAAGAACACCACCTTGCCAACGTTGCGGGCGAGCTGAGCGGTGTAATCGGCGGCCATGACGGCCTTCGCCTGTCCAATTTTGCGCACCAGGGTGAAGACGTTGTCGCCGTTGTCGTCCTGGGTTGTCTCTTCGACCTCCGAGTTACAGACAAGGCGAACCAGGTCCTCATCGATTCCTTGAACAGGGACTCCCCTGGCCGCAATGACCCTGTCATAGCGCTCGAGCAACCGTCCAACGAGTGCGCGCTCAGCGTCAACAATTGATCGCCCAGCCTCACCATCGAGCTCAACGGGGATATCTGCAATGCGCCTCGCGGGGATATCCGCGGCAACATCTTGCTTCTTCCGTCGGACGATGCCCATAGAGATGACGGCTTTCCGCGCTTCTTGGAAAAAACCGGGGTCGGCGGGCGTTAGACCCGTTGCCTCGAGCTTGGCCATCAATTCGCCTAGTGGCTTCTTGTCATCGATCCAGCCGAGGAACTGCCAAATCATGCGGAAGTCTTCGATCTGGTTAATCAGCGGGGTTCCAGTGAGCGCAATGAGCAGAGGGTGACGCAAACGCGCGCGAATCGTTCTGGCAACCGCCTGCACGTGCTTTGAGCGCTGCGAATCCTTGTTCTTGATGAAGTGAGCCTCGTCGACGACCATGCCGCGGAAATCAAACTTGGAAAGCCACCCCACGTGGCGATCGAGGATGTCGTAGTTCACGATGAAAATGTCAGAAAAGGCGTTGAGCTCAACGCCATCGCCGTGGACAACGGTGGGGCGGCGCTTGGGCAGCCATTGACGGACTTCCCGCAACCAGTTGGTCTTCACCACGTTCGGGACGACAACAAGCAGCGGGAAAGCACCGGCAACTTCCGCAGCAATCAGCGCTTGCGCTGTTTTGCCAAGACCCGGCTCGTCAGCAAGGAGGAAGCCTCGGTGCCCCGCACGGACACTCTCCACAAACTGGGACTGGTGGACCATGAGATCCAGCCCGCCCGGGGTCGACAGATTTCCTGCAGACGGAAGTTCCATGGTGGCGATACCTCCGCCGGCGCCCTGCTCAAAAGACCTGAACAGCGGCTCAATGAGTTCCCAGTTAAGAAGCCTGCCTTCAACCACTCCCTGGGGTTTTTGATAGGCGGCAAAGTCGGGAGCCATGAAAGGGTTAGCCAGCTGTGCTTGGCGCACCGAAGCGGGGACGACCTGCTTGGCGAGCTCCGCCGGCGGGGCCTGTGCCTCTTCAACAATGATGAGGTCATCGGGAGCCAACTCGACCCCGGAGGCGACGAGGAAGTCACGGCGCAGTTTCTTTGCCGCATCAGAAATCTTGGCATCAGGCGCCAACAGAGAAATCAAACTGGTGTCACGGGCTGCCGTTTTGGCCATGATTGCGGCTAAGCCATCAAGTCTCTTCAAGACTTCTTGGCGCTCCACCGTGCTGACGCTGGCATCATCCTTGACCCTTTGACGCTCATCACGCACGAGCAGGGCGGCAACCTGAAACTTGATTCTGTTGTGGGCGGTCACCTTCCCTCGGCTGGCAGCAGCCTCTACTTCGCGGACAGCGCGCGCCAAAATGGGGATGATGCCCTCATCATCCATGGGCTTACGCCTGGCGCGCTTTGCGCCTTGGGGGCGAGAGGACGTTCTCGCCGGGCCTGACTGGGCCATTCTTCTCCTTGACCTAACACCGGTGGCACTTCGGATACGAAGGAATCTTCGTAACCACAGACCGCCGCTTTGTCTCGCCAGTGATGCGAGACCGACACAAACAATCAGACCTGAACGGGAACCGTCTCAGTGATCGAGGTGCAACTTAGAGTGTAGCCCCACCTGAAGGCTTAGGCCACTCGAGGGGCGCCAAGACCCTCGGCCTTCTTGGCCATGGCATTCGCCATCCCTGCAAAAACAATCCCGTGAAGGGGCATCACAGCGAGCCAATAGAGACGCCCGCCCAGTCCGTGCGGGAAGAAAATCGCCCTCTGATGCAGCGCGCTTGTACCCTCGGGGGTTGCCTGGACTTGGAATTCAAGCCACGCCCGGCCTGGAAGCTTCATTTCTGCCCTCAACCGCAGGGACTTGCCCTTCTCCATCGACTCCACCCGCCAAAAGTCAAGCGCATCGCCAGTGACCAGGTGGTCAGGATCGCGACGTCCTCGCCGCAGTCCCACGCCGCCCACAACCTTGTCGAGCCAACCCCTCGCAGCCCAAGCCATCGGCAACGAATACCACCCGTTCGCACCACCAACGCTTTCCACTACACGCCACAAGTCCCCTGAATCTGCCGAACAGGCAACGACGCGCTCATCCGTGTAGACGGTGTGACCAGACCACTCGGGGTCACTCGGTAGCGGATCCGCGGGGGCCCCGGTGACCTGCGCATCCCGCCAGGAGGTCTCTACTTCGCCTTTGCGCATTCTCGCCAGTGCCAAGCGCACTGCTTTGCGATACCCCGTGAGCCCCTCGGCGGGAGGAGGAATCACATCATCGATGTCGTGATTGGTCATCACCGCGTCGTGGAGCAGAGATTCAATGATCGGGACCGCAAGCGAGCGTGGGATGGGAGTCACCAGATTCACCCACTGAGAGGCAAGCCAGGGAGTGAGAACGGGAAGCGCCGCAATCGGCCGCTGCTTGAGCCCCGCCTCAACCGCGTAGCCATTCATCAGCTGGCCGTATCGGAACACGTCGGGGCCTCCGATATCGAAGGCCCGGTTGATCGAGGGAGGTAGCTCCGCTGAGGCCACCAGGTAGTGCAACACATCCCGAATCGCAATGGGTTGAATGAAGTTACGAACCCACTTAGGGGCTGGCATGTACGGCAACACCTCGGTGAGGTGCCGAATCATTTCAAAGCTTGCCGAACCCGACCCAATGATCACGCCCGCCTGCAAGGCGATGGTCGGAACACCAGAGGAGAGCAGAATGTCGCCCACCTCCTTGCGAGACCCGAGGTGCCGGGAGAGCGGGCCCTCAGGGTGCAATCCGCCGAGATACACGATGCGCTTCACTCCGGCTGTGCGCGCTTCGCGGGCCATCGTCGTTGCCACTTGGCGCTCGATTTTCTCGAAGTCGCCGGCACTCGACATGGAGTGCACGAGGTAATAGACCACGTCGCGCCCCTCGACTGCCCGGGCGACGGCCGCAGGATCAACCAAATCGCCTTGTACGATGTCGACGGCATCCCGCCACGGGACGTCATCCAGGCGGTGATGGTCGCGCACAATCACTCTGACGTCGTGTCCGCGCTCCAAGAGTTTTGGCACGAGGCGGCCACCGACGTAGCCGGTAGCACCGGTGACCAAAACCTTCATGAGCCAAGGGTAGGGCCGATGGCTGAGAAAAGCTCCCCGCTTCGCTAGCGTGAGTGCGTGCTGATGAATCGCGTGGTCGCCTGGTTTGAGGACAATAAACGCGATTTGCCGTGGCGGGCACCAGAGGCAGGACCGTGGGGTGTCCTCGTGTCGGAGGTCATGCTCCAGCAAACTCCTGTCGCGCGCGTACTACGGGTCTATGAGTACTGGATGGCCCGGTGGCCAAGCCCGGCTCACCTTGCCGAGGAGTCGTTGGCTGAAGTACTTCGAGCGTGGGACCGGATGGGGTATCCAAGGCGGGCAAAACGCCTCCAGGAAGCAGCGCACGTCATCGTGACGGAGCACGGTGGTGTTGTCCCCAGCCAGCTTGAGGCCCTCCTAGCGCTCCCTGGCGTTGGCGATTACACGGCTCGAGCAATTCGATGCTTCGCCTTTGGCATTGCTGAGGCCGTCGTGGATACGAACGTCAGACGGGTTGTTGCCAGGGTGCAGGCCGGCCAGGGGGAAGCGGGCCCACCCCGGACTGTGGCCGATCGGGCCAACGTTTCCGCACTGCTCGAGACACTCGATGACACTGCTAGCCAGTGTGTGGGGGCCGCCGGGCTCATGGAGTTGGGCGCCATTGTGTGTAAGGCCCGGGCGCCTGAATGCTCATCCTGCCCGATTGCCGATCTGTGCCAGTGGCGCATCTCGGGATATCCGCCCTACGAAGGGGCCACCGCCGCCAAGCAAGCCCGTTTCGAAGGAAGCGACCGCCAGGTCCGGGGCATAATTCTTCGCGAACTACGCTCCAGTGACACCCCTGTGCCACTGAGCTTCCTCCGCACACTCTGGAGCGAACAGGAACAATTCGAGCGAGCACTGTCATCACTGCTCGAGGATGGTCTTATTGAAACAGGGCCGGACAAGTCGGCGGAGTACCGAATTAGTGGGAGTTAGCCAAGTCCCTGCGAATGATTTCGCGCATGCCCTCAATGGCAACCGGCAAGAGGTGTTCAACCTTCGAAGCTTCCCACTCAGCATCGCTCATGGGTGACTGGTCGGGGTGCCCCATCACCATCATGAGGCCACCAGCGCGAACGCGGAGCACCGAGGCGACGATGTAGAGCGGGGCGGCTTCCATTTCAGAGCAAATCGCTCCCCCACCAATCCACGCAGTCCAACGCTCCTGAAGACGAGAGGCAACAGGCATTCGTCCGGGGTCGTGTTGGCCATAGAACGAGTCCTTGGACTGCGAAACACCAACGTGAACGCGCTTATTCATGCCTTTTGCGGCATCCGCAAGCGCATTGGTCAGCCCGACATCGGCAACCGCAGGAAATTCAATGGGCAGGTAGTGCAGGCTGGTGCCTTCATCGCGGATGGCACCGGAGACAATGGCGATGTCGCCGGGAAGAATCTCGGTCTGCATAGAACCCGAAGTGCCCACGCGCACAAAAGTGTCGGCGCCAATCGCGACGAGCTCCTCCATGGCGATGGCGGCCGAAGGACCGCCAATGCCGGTCGAAGTCACGGAGACCTTCTGGCCCTCGAGATATCCCGACCAGGTTTCATACTCCCGGTGCCTGGCCACGAGCTGGGGCTCATCGAAGAACGCAGCAATCATTTCGCAACGGCCCGGGTCGCCCGGCAAAAACACATAACGGCCGACATCGCCCGGCGCTAACTCAATGTGGTACTGACGAGGATCGTCGCGCTCCATAGACATGGGGGCTCCTTAGCTCACTCTTCGGTGGATTCTTTGGGGACTTTATAGGGGTCAGGGTCGCCAGCGTACTGGGCTGTTGACTTCATCGCCGAGATTTCGGCGTCGCGCTGTCGTGCCTCACTCAGTAGCGACTCGATGGCAGCGGCATTCTCGGGAATACCGTCTGGCACAAACTCCAACGTGGGTGTCAGTCGAGCCGTGATGTTCCGTCCGACCTCGGTGCGCAACATGCCAGTGGCAGCTTTGAGGGCCGCCGCTGTGTCAGCGCGCTCGGTCTCATCACCCAGAACAGTGAAAAAGATCGAGGCGTGTTGCAGATCGCCAGTCACTTGCACATCGGTGATCGTGACGTAGCCCATGCGGGGGTCGCGCAGGCCTTTCTGCAGCCGCTGCGCCACCACCTCACGAATGAGGTCCGCCATTTTTCTCGCTCGAGGCGAGTTGCTAGACACGGACCTTTTCCTTCATCTCAATGGTCTCGATTTCGTCGCCGATCTCGATGTCCTTGATCTTGCCAAGACCGATACCGCACTCGAAGTCAGTCTTGACTTCGGTGGCGTCGTCCTTGAAGCGACGAAGGGATTCGATGGCGAGGCCATCGGCAATCACCACGCCATCGCGGATAACGCGCGCCTTGGCGTTTCTCGTGATGGTTCCGGAGCGCACGATACAACCGGCAATGGTTCCGGCCTTCGAGGACTTGAAGATCTCCCGAACTTCGGCAACACCGGACTGGACCTCTTCGAACTCAGGCTTGAGCATGCCCTTGAGCGAGCTCTCGATTTCTTCCAGTGCGTTGTAGATGACCGAGTAGAACCGCACATCCACGCCTTCGCGTTGCGCACGCTCTCTCGCCTTCGAGTCGGGCCGAACATTGAAGCCCACGATGATGGCGTTGTCGATAGTGGCGAGGTTGACATCGCTTTCGGTGATGGCACCCACACCGCGGTGAATGATGCGCAGCTGGACCGTGTCGTCGACCTCGATCTTGAGCAGAGCCTCTTCCAAGGCCTCGACAGCACCGGAGACATCACCCTTGATGATGAGGTTGAGGGACTCGATCTTGCCGTCTTCGAGGGCCTTGGTGAAGTCCTCAAGACTAATCCGCTTACGCGCCTTGGCCAGCAGAGCATTACGCTCGGCAGCTTCACGCTTCTCAGCAATCTGGCGGGCTGTGCGGTCATCGTCGGTGACAATGAAGGTGTCACCGGCGCGTGGCACAGAGGACAAACCCTGAACTGCCACGGGACGAGCCGGGTAGGCCTCTTCGACCGCGTTGCCATCCTCATCAGTCATCGCGCGAACACGGCCGTAGGCCGTGCCAGCGACAATCGCTTCTCCCACTCGCAGGGTTCCCGACTGAATGAGCACGGTGGCTACAGCCCCACGACCCTTATCGAGGCGGGCTTCGATGGCCACACCCCGAGCGGTGCGGTTTGGGTTAGCCCGCAGATCAAGGCCTGCATCAGCGGTGAGCAACACAGCGTCTAGCAGCTCTGCGATTCCATCGCCCTTGAGCGCAGAAACCTGCACTGCTTGGGTGTCGCCACCGTAGGCTTCGGCAACCAAACCGAATTCGGTCAGCTGCTGAAGAATCTTGTCGGGGTTCGCACCAGCGACGTCCATCTTGTTGATGGCAACGACAATCGGAACACCCGCTGCTTGAGCGTGGTTCAAGGCCTCAATGGTCTGAGGCATGATGCCATCGTCCGCAGCAACCACAAGGATTGCGATGTCGGTGACCTGAGCACCACGAGCACGCATGGCGGTGAACGCTTCGTGACCGGGGGTGTCAATGAAGGTGATGGCCCGTTCGATTCCCTCGTGCTCGGTCCAGACCTGGTAAGCACCGATGTGCTGGGTAATGCCTCCGGCCTCACCAGCAACAACGTTGGCGCTGCGGATTGCATCCAGCAGCTTCGTCTTACCGTGGTCAACGTGACCCATGACGGTCACGACGGGAGGACGAATAACAAGATCTTCCTCGTTCTCTTCCTCGTCGAGATCGATATCGAAGCTCTCGAGAAGCTCCTTGTCTTCATCCTCAGGCGAGACAATCTGGACCTTGTAACCAAGCTCAGCTCCGAGAACCTCAAAGGTCGCAGCATCGAGCGACTCTGTCGCTGTCGCCATTTCACCGAGTTGGAACAACACGGTGACCAAGTTCCCTGGTGGAACGTGAAAGCCGGACATTACTTCGATTTTCTCGGCGAAATCGCTGATCGAGGCACCCTGGCGAAGCCGAATTACGGTCGAACCATCGCCACGGGGAATCTGCACACCGCCGAGGCTTGGTGCCTCCCGCATTTCGAACTCTTGCCGCTTTGTCCGCTTTGACTTGCGTGACTTGCTCTTGCCGCCACCGCGACCGAACGCGCCCGCGGTGCCACCACCGGGTCCACGACCACGGCCACCTGCGCCAGGACGGCCACCGGGACCACCCGCACCGCCAGGCCCACCGGGTCCGCCGCCACCCGGACGGCCAGCGCCCGGTCCACCAAATCCTGCGCCACCGGGGCGGCCTGGGCCGCCTGAGCGCTGCTGGAAGGGTGCGCGAGCGCCTGTGCCGCGGTCATCCGGCCTGCGGGCTGCCACACCTTCACCAGGTCGGGGTGCGCCAGGACGCGCCATCCCCTGAGCCGACGCGAAAGGATTGTTTCCAGGACGCGGAATGCCCGGACGGGCCATACCCTGCGTCGAGGCAAAAGGGTTGTTCCCAGGACGCGGAATACCGGTCGCTGGACGCGGCTTGTCTGTGGCTGCCGCAGTGGCGGGAGCTGCTGGCTCACCACCGGAGCTGGGCGGATCAGCCACCGGCGCAGTAGGAGCCGGAGCTTCAGCAGCGGGTTTTGGCTTGGCTGCTGCGGGCTTTTCTACCGGCGCGACAGGGACAACGCCTTCCTCGGCGAAGGCAGCCTTGAGCTTGCGAGCGACCGGGGGCTCGATGGTGGAGGACGGTCCTTTAACGAACTCGCCGATTTCCTTGAGTTTGTCGAGAGCGCGCTTTGAGTCGATACCCAATTCCGCGGCGATCTCGTGCACGCGTGGTTTTCCCGCCACAATTCTCCTGTCTGGGCACTCCCCAGTCAGGGCGTGCCTCTACCTACAAACGAGACTCATTTCGAGCCGCTCATGAGGTTTCCATTAGCCATTCAGCCTGTTCTTATGTGAGGTCGGTCGACCTGCTGAGTTCTTCTAAGGCCGAGCAATCCAGTGCCGAACCCTGTTTGAGGGCCCTGCTCCATGCTCGTCGTTGGAGAGAGCGGTTCACACAGTCGGACCCAGGATGCACCCAAGCGCCCCGCCCGTGTTCTAAACCACGCTCGTCCACGACTACCCGGTTGTCTTTCGCTACACACCGCAGAAGATTTTCTGTGGTGTCCACCTGGTGACAGCCTAGGCATCGCCTGACTACGCCCATCTTACCCCCCTTGTGGCGGTCTTTTCTCGCCACAGCGCCTCGTGGGTCTAGGAATCCATCACAGAATCGGGCTGAATATCTATTTTCGCCCCGGTCAATTTCGCTGCAAGCCTGGCGTTCTGGCCTTCTTTTCCAATGGCCAAGGACAGCTGGTAATCCGGCACCAAGGCGCGAACCTGCTTGAGCGCCTCATCCAACACAAATGCACTCGTGACCTTCGCGGGGCTCAGGGCATTGGCAACAAACTGCGCGATATCGTCCGAGTGATCGACGATGTCGATTTTTTCCTCGCCCAACTCATTCTGAACGGCCCTGACTCGCTGGCCCAATTCGCCGATGCACGCGCCCTTGGCGTTGAGACCTGGTTCCAGTGCGCGAACAGCGATTTTGGTGCGGTGGCCGGCTTCTCTGGCCACCGAAGTGATCTCGACCGAGCCCTTGTGAATTTCTGGCACCTCAAGCGCAAAAAGGCGACGCACCAAACCCGGGTGGGTTCTACTCACCGTAATCGAGGGGCCCTTCAGGCCCTTCTCGACTTTGGTCACGTAGACCCTCAAGCGCGAGCCGTGTTCATAGACCTCACCAGGAACCTGCTCCTCTGGCGGAAGAATTGCTTCGACTTCACCCAAGTTGATGTGAATCATGCGGGGGTTGGGGCCTTGGGCAACGATTCCCGAGACAATATCGCCGTCTTTGCCGCGATATTCGCCAAGAATTCGGTCATCGCCGATGTCGCGCAAGCGCTGATTGATGACCTGCTTGGCCGCGTGAGCAGCGATACGACCGAAATCTTCGGGACTATCCACCTCTTCGCCCGTCTTTTCGCCCTCCTCATTGAGGATGGGCGTGTAAATGACGACGTGGCCAGTTTTGCGATCGAGTTCGACCCGCGCGCGAGGAGCGTCGGGGTCGACGCGGTTTCCGCGAAAATCGGCGACACCCGTGTGTTTTTCGTAGGCCGTCAGAATGGCCTGTTCGATGATGACAACGAGTTCGTCAAAAGGGATCTCTCGCTCTGATTCCATGAGCTTGAGCACGCTCAGGTCAATATCCATGAGGGCCCCTCCTGTTCGATTGTGTGTGAAAACCTAGACGCTTCTTCCCCAGGGTACAAGGGGACTCCAGAAACGGCTAGTCGGAGGGTTTCTCGGCTAGCGAGAGAGGATCCCGGAAACCTGATCCAAGGAAATGTCTGATTTTTCGCCAGTCCGGCGGTTCCAGTATTCAACCTGGCCCTCCGCTGCGCCCCGGCCGACAATCACGATGTGGGGAACCCCAAGAATTTCGGCATCGGCAAACTTCACTCCAGGCGATAGCTTCGGGCGATCATCCAAGAGAACGTCTTTGCCGGTGGCTTCCAGGTCGGCAGCGAGCTTCTCAGCCACCTCGAAGACGATGTCGTCCTTGCCGGCCGCCACGACGTGGACGTCGAAGGGCGAGATGACTTCTGGCCAAATAAGGCCTTTCTCGTCGTGGTTGCCCTCGGCGAGGACTGCAACTAGCCGGGTCACGCCGATTCCGTAGGAACCCATGGTGACGGTGACCAGCTTGCCGTTCTCATCGAGCACCTGCAGACCAAGGGCCTCGGCGTATTTGCGCCCCAGCTGGAACACGTGACCAATTTCCATGCCGCGCGCGGCAACAATTGGCCCTGAGCCATCGGGGGCTTCGTCACCCGCGCGCACTTCGGCAATATCGACAACGCCATCCGGAGTGAAGTCTCTGCCACACACCAGGTTGAAAACATGCTTCTCGTGTTCATTAGCGCCGGTCACCCAGGCAGTTCCCTCAACAACGCGGGGGTCGACCATAAACGCAATTCCGGTTGAGGAGCTCTCCCCCAAGACAGCTCCCGCAGATGACCAGGGGCCGATGTAGCCCTTGACGAGGCCCTTGTGCTTGGCAAAATCCTCTTCGGTGGCGGCCTCGACTGCACGCGGCGCAAAGGCAACCTCTGCTCGTTTCAGATCAACGTCGCGATCACCGGGGACACCAACCACGACGAGCTCACGTGACCCATCTGGTCCGGTGAGAGCGAGAACAACGTTCTTGAGAGTATCGGCGGCACTCCAGGCGCCGTCAGCCCTGGGGTGCCGCTCGTTCGCCAACGCCACCAGGGTGTCAATCGTCGGGGTGTTCGGAGAATCGAAAACCACGGGAGCAGGTGTCGCGCTGGCATCAACGGCTGCCGGTGGCGTAACCCTGAAGGCCTCAACATTGGCCGCGTAACCACCATCAGTGCGAACAAAGGTGTCTTCGCCAACGTCAGTGGGGTGCAGGAACTCCTCACTGCGGGATCCACCCATCGCGCCGGCATCAGCCTGCACAATCACATACTCAAGACCCAGACGCTGGAAAATGCGCTCGTAGGCATCCCTCTGAGATTGGTAACTCTTCTCGAGGCCCTCGTCGGTGTAATCAAACGAGTAGGCGTCCTTCATCGAGAACTCGCGGCCACGCAGGAGACCCGCGCGAGGCCTTGCCTCGTCGCGGTACTTGTCTTGAATTTGGTAGATCACCAAGGGCAAGTCTTTGTAGCTGGAATACAGGTCCTTCACCGTCAGAGTGAAGACCTCCTCGTGGGTAGGGGCAAGCAGATAATCGGCGCCCTTACGGTCCTTGAGGCGGAAGATCCCATCGCCATAATCGTCCCAGCGACCGGTTGCCTCGTAGGGCTCTCTCGGCAACAGTGCGGGGAAGTGCACCTGTTGGGCACCAGCACGTTGCATTTCCTCGTGAACGACGCGCTCAACCTTCTGGCGAACTTTGAGACCCAGGGGCAACCAGGCAAAAATTCCCGGTGCTTGGCGGCGGATATATCCAGCACGCACCAACCACTTGTGGCTTGCAACATCAGCGTCGGACGGGTCTTCGCGCAGGGTGCGCACGAAGAGGGTGCTCAGACGGGTAACCACCGGACCAGACTAGCGGGCTATTTGCTGGTGATGACTTCTGGCGTGCCCTGTGGCGCATCGGGCATGGCGGCAGCCAGACGGTTGGCTTCCTCAATCAATGTCGCCACGATTTCGCTCTCGGGAACAGTCTTGATGACCTCGCCTTTGACAAAAATCTGGCCCTTGCCGTTACCGCTCGCGACACCAAGATCTGCCTCGCGGGCTTCACCCGGGCCATTGACAACACAGCCCATCACAGCAACGCGAAGCGGAACGGTCATGCCCTCGAGACCCTTGGTCACGTCCTCCGCCAGTGTGTAAACGTCAACTTGGGCCCGACCACAACTCGGGCAGGACACGATTTCTAGTTTGCGCTCACGAAGGTTGAGAGACTCGAGAATCTTGAGGCCGACCTTCACCTCTTCTGCGGGAGGAGCAGACAGGGACACCCGAATCGTGTCCCCGATGCCCTCGGCAAGAAGAACACCAAACGCGACCGAAGACTTGATCGTCCCTTGGAACGCGGGGCCAGCTTCTGTGACCCCTAAGTGGAGAGGCCAATCGCCAGCCTCGGCGAGCTGGCGATACGCCTTCACCATGACGATGGGGTCGTTGTGCTTGACCGAAATCTTGAAGTCGTGGAAATCGTGTTCCTCAAAAAGGCTCGCCTCCCACACAGCGCTCTCAACGAGAGCTTCCGCCGTGGGCTTTCCATACTTTTCCAACAGGCGGGGATCCAGCGAGCCAGCATTCACACCGATGCGAAGGCTCACTCCCGCCGCTTTGGCGGCGGTTGCGATTTCGCCAACACGGTCATCAAACTTTTTGATGTTTCCGGGGTTGACTCGCACGGCAGCGCACCCGGCGTCGATGGCCTGGAAAACATACTTGGGCTGGAAATGGATGTCTGCGATGACAGGAATCTGGCTCTTCTTCGCGATGATGGGAAGCGCGTCGGCGTCATCTTGAGTCGGGACCGCCACGCGAACAATGTCACAACCCGTGGCCGTCAGCTCGGCAATCTGTTGCAGGGTGCCGTTGATGTCGGTGGTCTGGGTGGTGGTCATGGACTGCACGCTGACCTGCGCACCCCCACCGACGAGGACCTTACCCACCTTGATCTGACGAGAAATGCGGCGAGGAGCGAGGACCTCGGGGGTCTTCGGCATTCCTAAGTTGACAGCGGGCACGTGAGAGATTTCCTTCCTGGGCCAGGCGCTTGGCTCGGCCGTCAATCAGACTAAGCCTAAAGCCTGAAGCTCTACTGACTCCCCTAAGCCAAGACCGCGTTTAGGAGAAAAGCCTGATCGGGTTCACGATGTCGGCATACATCAGCAACAGGCTCATTGACGCCAACATCACAATGACGACCAGCGTCACGGGAATCAGTTTCTTCGCATCGATGGGACCCGGGTCGGCCTTCCCCTGCACTCGATAAAGCTTCCGGCGAAGTTCATCAACGATGCCCACAGCGACGTGACCACCATCCAGTGGCAGCAGTGGAACCAGATTGAAGACAAAGAGCGCCACATTCAACGAGGCGAGGATTCCGATCAGGCTCGCGATGCGGTCAGAGACAGCTAGAGAGTCCACCGACGCGATTTCCCCGGCAATCCGACCGACACCCACCACGCTAAGTGGGCCGTTGGGGTCTCGCTCTGCGGGGCCAAAGGCAGCTTCTGCGACATCAACCAGGCGTTGCGGGAGCGTCAGAATCACGCGCACCACACCGACCACGTTGTCCCAGACTGCCGGCAACACAGCGGTGATGGGCTGAGTCTGGTTTTCCACCGCTGACCCAATACCTACGAAGCCGACGTACTCGATAATCGGGTTGCCCTCGGCGTCCACTAGAACCTGCCCAGAATCATCGAAGGCATAGCGCTCGCTAAGTAACGGTGTAACACTCAGGCTCAGGATTTCGCCCGAGCGGTCAATTCCGAGCAGTACCGGTTTCCCGGGTGAGGCCCGAATCACCTCGGTCACCGAAAGCCAGTCATCCATGGCCACGCCGTCGAGGGACACGATGAGATCTCCCGGTAGTAATCCGGCTGCCGCGCCTGGAGCTGCCGGGTCATCCGGCAGACATTCAGTGCGCGTTTCACTCGCCGGAACAACGCACTCGGAAACACTGCCCACTCTCAGGCTGAGACCAGGAACGCCAAAGCCCATAAGCACCACGGCGTAGAGAACAACCGCGATGAAGAGGTTCATCAGCGGCCCGCCCAACATGATGGTGATGCGCTTGTACAGCGGCAGTTGGTAGAAGCTCCGGGCAGCTAGCTCCGCCTCATCGGGAACAACATCAGGCAATGGTTCGTCGCCCACGACCCGATCGAGAAACCCGGTGGTGGCGGTTTGTGGCGCGTCCCCCGGGTTCTTGGGCGCATACATGCCGGCCATGGCGACATAACCGCCAAGCGGAATGGCCTTAAACCCAAACTCGGTTTCGCCTTTTTTCTTGGAAAAAATGGTCGGCCCAAACCCAATCATGAACTGGGAAATGTAGACGCCAAACTTTTTGGCCGGGAAAAAATGCCCCCACTCGTGCAGGGCAATGGAGATCATCAAGCCCACAAAAACAACAAGAACACCGAGGGTAAAGAGCAGGGCAGATTCCACGGCCACACTCTAACCCTGCGGACTGACCATGACCCGCGAGGGCGCTATTTGGCCATCCTGGCAATCACGCGATCAGCGTGCTCACGCGCATGGCGCTCAGCATCGAGCACAGCGTCCAAGGACATGGTCTGGGGCTCGTGAGCCTCCACCACCTCGGTGATCACATCCGTGATGGACACAAAAGCCAGCTCGCCTCGATGGAACGCAAACACAGCCTGCTCGTTGGCAGCGTTGAAGACTGCTGGGAACGTTGCTCCCCTCGTGCCCACGCTCTTTGCGAGCTCCACGGCAGGGAACGCATCGTTGTCGAGTGGTTCAAAGGTCCACGTGTGCGCCTTCGACCAATCAACGCCTGGAATTACGCCTGGCACGCGGTGTGGCCAGTTCATCCCAAGAGCAATAGGCAACCGCATGTCGGGCGGGGAACACTGGGCGATTGTGGACCCATCGATGAATTCCACCATGGAGTGCACCACGGACTGTGGGTGAACGGTGACCTGGATCCGATCAAAGGGAATGTCAAAGAGTAAGTGGGCCTCGATGACCTCGAGCCCTTTGTTGACCAGTGTTGCCGAATTTGTCGTGACAACAAGCCCCATATCCCAGGTGGGATGAGCGAGCGCTTCTGCGGGTGTCACCTCCAGCAAAGACTGCCGATCGCGTCCACGGAACGGTCCCCCACTCGCGGTAACCACCAAAGAGGCCACCTCCGCTGAGGTGCCCGCGAGCAGAGCCTGGGCTAGCGCGGAATGCTCTGAGTCCACCGGAACGATTTGATCAGGGCGCTGCTTTGCTCGAGTCACGAGCTCGCCCCCCACAATGAGGCTCTCTTTGTTCGCAAGAGCGAGCGTTGCGCCAGAGCGGAGCGCTGCCAGTGTGGGTGCCAGGCCGACAGAACCCGTAATGCCATTCAGCACCACATCGGCTGAGACATCTCCTACGAGCTTGGCGGCATCGGCTGCGCCAAAAACAACGCGCTCCGCGGGGACGCCGTGGTCCTTGGCCTGCGCCATCGCAAGCTCTCGGTTGGTGCCAGCCGCGAGGCCAACGACGCGAAAAAGTTCAGGATTTCGAGACACCACATCGAGAGCCTGGGTCCCAATCGAGCCGGTGGAGCCCAAAATGATGACTTCACGCACGGGCAAGGTCCGATGTGGTGAGGGCGCTCACGGTGCGATCGATAGTGCACTGCCCCAGAACTCGTTCTCCGACATAGACCACGGCGCTTTGGCCAGGCGCCACACCCAGCAGCGGTTCCAGCACACGAACAATCAGCTCACCACCCTGCACCCTGGCAAGCGCATCCACTGGGTCCGCATGGGCACGAACCTGGACCTGGCAGGCAAATTCAGAGCACCCAAAACCAGCATCGTCGCTGCGGTCTTCGGCAAGGCCTGAGATGACCGGGTCCGCTCCGGCAAAGCTCATCATGGAGCCCGCCAACTCGGA
>JAIOWV010000011.1 GCA_021741945.1 Pontimonas sp. | reverse complement strand
GGCGTAGCTGACTACGATGGCGTCTCCGGACCCATCACCTTCGGTGCAGCCGGTGACCCCACCGAAGCTGAAATCGGCGTGTACATCTACCAGGAAGACAACACCTACCTCCCTTACGAGGGCTAGGAATAACTCCTGACGACGCCTAGCGTCGTGAACTGAGGGGCCCGGGCTTACGCCCGAGCCCCTCAGCCGTTAAGTCGGCCAAAGCTAGCCCCACCGGACCCAGATATGCCAAACGCCCCCCAAGCCGTGGCTTAGAGGGCGTCAGAGCGCTGCTGAGGGCGTTTACTCGCCGAGTGTGCCGAGATAGAGCCCGATGACCTTAGGGTCGTTCAGGAGCTCACGGCCGGTTCCTGTGTAGGCATCCTTACCCTGGTCCAGAACATAGCCACGGTCACAAATCTGGAGACAGCGCCTGGCGTTCTGCTCGACCATGATGGTCGTCACACCGGCCTTATTAATCTCCGAGACTCTCAAGAACGCTTCATCCTGGCGCACAGGAGACAAACCAGCAGAAGGCTCATCCAGCAGAAGTACCTTGGGGTCCATCATCAACGCACGACCCATGGCCACCATCTGGCGCTCGCCTCCCGAGAGAGAGCCAGCGCGCTGCTTCAGGCGCTTCTTCAGCTCCTGGAAGAGCCCCACGACGAAGTCGAGGCGCTCCGCATAGATCTTGGGGTTCTGGAAGGTTCCCATTTGAAGATTCTCTTCAATGGTGAGGCTGGGGAAGACATTGTTGTTTTGTGGCACCATGCCAACGCCCAGGCCCACCAACTTGTCGGCCTTGAGGCCGGTGATGTCCTCGCCATTCAGGCGCACGGATCCGCCCCGAATGTTGACCTGACCAAAGATGGCCTTGAGAAGAGTCGACTTGCCAGCACCGTTGGGGCCGATGATGCCAATCAGCTCGCCCTCGTGGGCGGTGAGGTTCGCACCGTTCAGGATGTTGACGCCGGGGAGGTATCCAGCGGTGAGATCAGAAATTTCAACTACAGGAGTGGACGGTGAGGAGCTCATCGCGCGCCTTTCTCGTCTTTTTTGCCGGTGGCCTTATCGAACTCTTGGAGATCCTCGACGAGGTCAGAGGCACTCTCGGGAATGATGCCCTCGATGCGGCCGGTGACAACACCGAGGTCCACATCCTGGTGCGAACCCAAGTAGGCATCGATCACCGCTGGGTCTTTCATCACAACATCGGGTGGCCCCTCAGCAACGACTCGACCCTCGGCCATCACCACGACCCAGTCGGCGATGTGGCGGACCATGTGCATGTCGTGCTCGACAAAGAGCACGGTCATCCCGTCCTTCTTGAGATCGAGGATGTGCTCAAGAAGCGACTGAGTCAGAGCCGGGTTAACGCCGGCCATTGGCTCATCCAACATGATGAGCGTGGGGTCAATCATCAGGGCGCGCGCCATTTCGAGGAGCTTGCGCTGTCCACCGGAGAGGCTGGCGGCGAAGTCGTCCTTCTTCGTGTCGAGCTTGAAGCGGGCCAGAATTTCTAGTGCCTTGGCTTCAATCTCCTGCTCCTGCTTCTTCCAGAGGAAGGGGAACAGAGAGAACAGGAAGCTCTCTCCCTTTTGCTCTTTCGCGCCAAGCTTCATGTTGTCGAGAACAGTCAAAAGGCTCAGGGCCTTGGTCAGCTGGAATGTGCGAACCTGGCCCATTTGGGCCACTTTGAACGCAGCAATTCCGGCAAGACGCTCACCCTTGAACGACCAGTCGCCCGTGTCGGGCTTGTCGAAGCCGGTCAGCAGGTTGAACAGAGTTGTCTTGCCGGCACCGTTGGGGCCAATCAGAGCCGTAATGGCACCGCGAGGAATCTCGAGGTGCTCAACGTCGACGGCAACCAGGCCGCCGAAAGCCCGCTTCACGTGGTCTGCCACGATAATCGGGTCGACTTTGGCAACACCGGGCTTAGCCTCGCCGATGTGGAGGCCGGTGGACTTCTGAGGAGTTGCTTCAGAGCTATTTTTTGACAAAGGTCAACTCCTTCTTGTCGCCGAGAATTCCTTGCGGACGGTAGATCACGAGCACCATCAGACCAATACCGACGACGATGAATCGGACGATCGACGCTTGCTGGGTCGAGATGAAACCGAGCACACCGCTCGCTGCTAGAGAGGGGAGGACGTTTCCAAAGAACGTCAACACAATCCAGAAGATCACAGCGCCGAGCACGGGACCGAACACGGTGGCGGCGCCACCGAGGAGAAGCGCTGTCCACACAAAGAAGGTCAGCGAGGTTACGTAAACGCCAGGGTTGACGGCCGAGGGCAGTGCGAGAACGATTCCGCCAAGGGCGCCGAACACGCCACCGATCACCAGGGCCTGCATCTTGTAGGCAAAGACGTTCTTGCCGAGCGCCCGCACAGCGTCCTCGTCTTCGCGGATTCCCTTAATCACACGACCCCAGGGGCTCTTGACGAGCCTCCAGAGAAGGAGCGAGCAGACTGCGAGGACCAAGAGCCCAAAGGTCAGACCCCACATGTCGGTCGCACTGTAGGTCCAGGGACCAAAGCCGTAGGTTCCTTCTGGGAAGGGATTGTCGTCACGGAAACTCGTGTGGTAACCCGAGAGACCATCGGCAGAACCGGTGACCTCAGTGAAGGCAGTGGTCAAAAACAGAAGGCGAACAATCTCCGCCGCAGCGATGGTCACAATGGCCAGGTAGTCACCGCGGAGTCGAAGTGTTGGGATACCCAGAATCAGTGCGAACACCACCGCACCGCCGATACCCACGAGCATTCCTGCCCACCAGGGCAGACCAAAGGTCAGCGCAGAGATTGCATAGCCATATGCGCCAATAGCCATGAACCCGGCGATACCGAAGTTCAGCAGTCCAGCGAAACCGAAGTGCAATGCCAGCCCCAGGGCCGCCAAGGCATACGCCAGCGTTGCTGGGCTCAGAAGCGACTGAGCGGTGTTGGAGAGAATTCCTAACCAGTCCATGTTCCGGGCCCCTAACCTATCCGCTCTCGTCGTCCGAGGATGCCCTGCGGACGGAACAACAGAATCGCAATCAGAATGACGAGCGCTCCGACGTACTTCAGGTCGGACGGGATCACCAACGCGGAGGTCTCAATCAGAACACCCACGACTATCGCACCGACGAGGGCGCCAAACGCGGTTCCCAATCCACCCAGCGTGACCGCTGCGAAGATGAGAAGCAGAATCTGCGCACCCATGTCCCACTTCACACCGGGGCGGAAGTAGGCCCAGAGCACACCGGCGAGACCAGCAAGGCTCGCTGCGATGATCCACACAATTCGGACGACCTTGTCGACGTCAATTCCGGAGGCCGCTGCGAGCGAGGCGTTGTCCGAGATAGCGCGGGTAGCCTTGCCCGTCTTGGTGAAGAGAAGCCAGACAGCGAAGAGGATAATCACCACCAGGCTGATGGTCATGCTGGCGATATCAACTGCACTCAGTGCCACTGCCCCAAAAATGGGCTGCTTAGGTGAATCAAAGCCTGGGAGCTGAAGTGTTCCACCGCCCATGAAGAACTGGAAAACATAGCGACCGGTGAGCGAGAGACCGATGCTGACAATCATGAGCTGAACTAGACCGAGGCCTCTTCCGCGGAGCGGTTTCCAGAGACCAGCATCGAGACCCCACCCGAGAGCACCACTGAGCACGACTGCACCAATGATGGCGGCCCAGATGGGCAACTCGAACACGGTCCCTAGCAGCAGGGCCATCGCCGCGCCGAACGTGACCATTTCGGCGTGAGCAAAGTTGGAGAGACCGGTTGTCCCAAAGACCAGCGAAAGGCCGACCGCCGCAAGCGCCAGCATGAGGCCAAAGTTCAATCCATTGATCGCGCGAGAGATGATTTGGTCAGTGAGGCTGATGGTAATTCGCTCACCCTCACCGATGAAGAAGTTCTTGGTGACACGGCCGCTCTGCCCAATGGTGACCGACTGTGTTTCTCCGCCATCAAGGACGGCTACCCCATCGGGGAGCGTGCTCTGGACGAGTGTGACGTTGTAGGTGCCCTCCTCGGGAACGCCGATTCGCCATTTGCCCTCGGCGTCGGTGACTACCTCGCCGGCGAATCCATTTCCTTCGATCACGAGGCGTACACCCTCGAGTGGGGTGCCTTCGTTCTTGACGTTTCCGGCGATGAAGTTGTCGTAGCCGGACTCATCCTCATTCGCGAGAGCCGGGCCAGCGGTTCCGATGACGCCAAGCAGGGCGATGATCAACGCAAGGAAAGCAAGAAGTGTGCGGCGGGTGGGAGCCACAGTCGTGGGGCTGGGAATATTCACAGTGCCTCCGTAAGTTGTCTGAGGGTCTGACCCGCGGGAGCTACCCTCGCGTCCGCATTGACGCCAACTGTATTCATTATTTGTTCGAGACCATTTCCGTGGAAAGTTAAACGGTCTTGCCATTATGCCGATGTAACGGCTCCAGGTCTAACCCGTTACGATATAGATAACGACTTTGGTGAACATCGGCGCCCTTTACAGGCTGAATTTCGGGGGATTTCATGTCAGAAAATGACCCTTTCGGATTTGTGGGGCTCACCTACGACGACGTGATGCTGTTGCCCGCTCACACCGATGTCATCCCGAGCGACGCCGACACGACCACTCAACTCACTAAGCGCATCAAGGTCCACGCACCTTTGGTCTCCGCCGCCATGGACACTGTTACAGAAGAACGCATGGCCATTGCCATGGCCCGCCAGGGAGGTCTCGGTGTTCTGCACCGCAATCTCTCTATCGAGGATCAAGCGAGTGCTGCCGACAAAGTGAAGCGCAGCGAGTCCGGGATGATTACTAACCCGGTCACCATCACCCCCGATGCGACGGTCGCCGATGTTGATGACCTCTGCGCCCGGTTCCGGGTTTCTGGTGTTCCCGTCGTCGAGGGTGACGGTGTTCTGGTGGGCATCATCACAAACCGAGACATGCGCTTCGTCCCTCGTGCCGAGGCACACAAGACTTTGGTTAAGGACGTGATGACGAAGGGCAACCTCATCACAGCCCCCGAGGGAATTTCGCAGAGCGAAGCGCTCGCGATTTTTGCTACTCACAAGATTGAGAAGCTTCCGCTGGTTGACAAGCAGGGTCGACTCAAGGGCCTCATTACTGTCAAGGACTTTGACAAGAGCGAGAAGTACCCCCACGCCACCAAAGACTCTGAGGGTCGCTTGCGCGTGGGCGCGGCGATTGGGTTCTTCGGTGATGCGTGGGATCGCGCTGGAGCGTTGCGCGACGCGGGCATCGACGTTCTTGTTGTTGACACCGCCAACGGTGACTCCAAGGGCGTGCTCGAGATCATCGCAAAGCTCAAGAAAGACAAAGCCTTTGCGGCCATTGATGTGATTGGTGGCAACATCGCGACGAAGGCGGGCGCCCAAGCACTCATTGACGCTGGTGCGGATGCTGTGAAGGTGGGTGTTGGCCCAGGCTCAATCTGCACCACCCGGGTCGTCGCGGGTGTTGGCGTTCCTCAGATCACGGCAGTCTATGAAGCATCGCTTGCGGCTAAGCGGGCGGGTGTTCCCCTCATTGCTGATGGTGGCTTGCAGTACTCCGGTGATATCGCCAAGGCCCTGGTGGCCGGTGCTAACTCCGTCATGCTCGGTTCGCTACTGGCAGGCACCGATGAAAGCCCCGGCGACCTTATCTTCGTCAACGGAAAGCAGTTCAAGAACTACCGCGGCATGGGTTCCTTGGGTGCTCTCCAGACTCGTGGCACGAAGACCTCCTATTCCAGGGACCGTTACTTCCAGGCCGATGTGCCAAGCGATGAGCAACTCATCGCCGAGGGCATCGAGGGCCAGGTTCCCTACCGAGGCCCCTTGGGCTCGGTGGTCTACCAACTACTCGGTGGCCTTCGTCAATCCATGTTCTATACCGGGGCCGCAACAATCGATGAGTTGAAGGCCAAGGGCAAGTTTGTCCGCATCACGCCTGCCGGTTTGAAAGAGTCACACCCCCACGACATTCAGATGGTCGTGGAAGCCCCCAACTACCGCCGCTAGAGCACACTCGGTGCTTCGTCGATAGGCTTGTGCGCGTGAATGAAGTTGAGGTAGGACTCACGAAGCGTGCCGTTCGGGCGTATTCCTTTGACGACGTTGCTGTCGTTCCGAGCCGTCGCACCCGCGACCCCGAAGATGTCTCCATTGAATGGAAAATTGACGCGTTCACGTTTCGCTCTCCGGTAATTGCCGCTCCTATGGACTCGGTGATGTCGCCCGCAACCGCGATTGCGATGGGGAAACTCGGTGGACTGGGTGTTTTGAACCTGGAGGGTCTCTGGACCAGGTATGAAGACCCCACCAAGGCATATAAAGAAATCGCCTCGCTCAGTGAAGACGAGGCCACCCGGGGTCTGCAGCGGATTTATGCGGAGCCCATCAAGCCAGAGCTGATCAAGTTGCGTCTTGCAGAGATCAGGGATGCGGGCGTTCCTGTCGCTGGCGCTTTGAGTCCGCAGCGCACCCACGAGTTTTCCGAGACAGTCCTCGGTGCTGGCGTCGACCTCTTCGTTATCCGAGGCACCACGGTAAGCGCCGAGCACGTGAGCAAGAACCGCGAGCCACTGAACTTGAAAGAGTTCATCTATCAGCTTGACGTCCCCGTGATTGTGGGAGGCGCTGCCACCTACACGGCGGCTCTTCACCTGATGCGCACCGGTGCAGCCGGCGTGCTGGTTGGCTTTGGAGGAGGCGCCGCATCCTCGACGAGGGCATCGCTTGGCATCCACGCTCCGATGGCAACTGCTATTTCTGATGTGGCGAGCGCCCGGCGCGAGTACTTAGACGAATCCGGTGGTCGCTACGTCCACGTCATTGCTGATGGTGGTCTTGGCCGAAGCGGCGACATTGTCGCGGCGATTGCGACCGGAGCGGACGCAGTGATGCTCGGCTCCACTTTGGCCAGGGCAGCTGAAGCTCCAGGCCAAGGCTGGCACTGGGGGCCAGAGGCCCACCACGCCACCATGCCCCGGGGATATCGGGCGTGGGTGGGACACGATGGACCTTTGGAAGAAGTGCTTTATGGCCCAGCCCACTCGGCTGATGGCCGCACCAACCTGATGGGCGCGCTGCGCCACTCGATGGCAACGTGTGGTTATTCGGATCTCAAGGAATTCCAGCGCGTAGAGATTGTGGTCTCGCGCTAGTCGCACCCGGTGTTTTGTAAGCCCCGCCCTCTACGCTTCTAAGCGTCGGTGATGTGAGGAGACTGCTGTGTGGCGCGTAGCCGTGAGGCCTAAGTGGATCGCCGCGCTTGTGCTTGCCTTGGTTGTCGCCGGTGTCTTCGCAGCCCTTGGCCAATGGCAACTAGAGCGCAGCATTGCTGAGGCCACCGTCATTGAGCGTGACACGGAGAACACGGTGCCACTGGAGAGTGTGGGCTCCACCCAGTCGGTGATCACCACCGATGCCAGTGGTCGAATGGTCAGCGTGGCATGTGCCTTTGTCCCAGGCGATGACGTTGTCATCATGAATCGACCCACCAGCAACGGAACAGGCTCGTGGTTGGTTCGCCACTGCCAAACCCCAGAGGGCGGATCCCTAGCTGTGGCGCTTGGGTGGTCGCCGCAGACCATCACCCCCACTGAGATTCCTGATCCCCAGTCGCCCCTGGTGGGGCGCTATGTGCCCACCGAATCTCCTCAGCAGTCTGACTTTCGCTCGGGGGAGCGCTCCGCGATTGCCGTTCCGGAACTGTTGAACCTGTGGGCCAATCCTGGACCCGTCTATGGCGGTTATCTCGTGTTGTCCGAGGCACCAGAGGGCTTGCTCACGATTGGGACCGAAGCCCCAGCAACGGAGCGGCAACTCAACTGGCTCAATCTCTTCTACGCCGCTGAGTGGGCAATCTTTGGAGTCTTTGCGATCTATCTCTGGTATCGACTGGTCAAGGATGAGTGGGAGCGCGAACTCGAGGAAGCATCCAGCGAAGCCCCCTAAACTTGTCTCATGGCTCAAGGCTCCCCCGTGGCACTTACTAGCGCCCAGGTCGAGCGAGTCTCTACCGCTCTGAAGTGGTTCTCTCGTGCCGCGAATGTGACAGGCGTCTTGCTTCTTCTGCTTGCCGTGGAGATCATCGCGAAATACGGCTTTGGCAGTGAGCTGGAAATGTTGGGCTCGCAGGGCTTCTTAGCCTTTGTGCCTAATGACACAGTGCAGGCCATCAATCTGTCCTCGGCGATTCTTATTGCCCACGGCTGGTTCTATGTCGTCTACCTGTTCACCTGCTTCCGAGTGTGGAGTCTGTTGCGCTGGCCGTTCTGGCGTTTCTTGTGGCTTGCCTCTGGTGGTTTGTTCCCGGTCTTCTCGTTTTTCCTGGAGCGTTGGGCGCACCGGGTTGTTGAGGGCATCATCGCCACAGCAGGGAGTGACTCGTGAGTGAACATCGGCCGGTTCTGGTCGTGGACTTTGGTGCCCAGTACGCGCAGCTGATTGCTAGGCGGGTTCGCGAAGCCGGCGTCTACTCCGAAATCATTTCTCACCACGCCAGCGCATCGGAGATCGCAGCGAAAAACCCCCTTGCCATTGTGTTGAGCGGTGGCCCATCCAGCGTCTATGAAGAAGGCTCGCCCTCCCTTCAGGAGGGCATCCTTGAGCTGGGCGTTCCGGTGCTGGGCATTTGCTACGGATTCCAGGTGATGGCCCAAGCGCTCGGTGGTGATGTGGGGAAAACGGGACTCCGTGAATACGGCGCCACTGCGACCACGGTCAACCCGGGTCTCACGCCACTGTTTTCCGGCCAGCCCGAGAAGCAAACCACGTGGATGAGCCATGGCGACCAGGTGCAGAGCCCCCCACCCGGCTTTGAGGTCCTCGCCTCCACTGATGCCACGGGCGTGGCGGCGTTTGGTTCAGAAGACAAGAAGATGTTCGGGGTGCAGTGGCACCCCGAGGTGAAGCACTCCGAGCATGGGCAGGGAGTGCTGGAGAATTTCCTCCACAAGGTTGTGGGCCTCGATCGCAGTTGGAACAGCGGCAACGTTATTGCTGACCAGATCGATGCTGTTGCCAGCCAGGTCGGAGGCGACCTCGTTATCTGTGGGCTCTCTGGTGGAGTCGATTCCGCTGTTGCCGCCGCGCTGGTTCACAAGGCAGTCGGAGATCAGCTGGTGTGTGTGTTCGTCGACCATGGCCTTTTGCGTTTGGGGGAGCGAGCGCAGGTAGAGAAAGACTTTGTTGCCGCAACCGGCGTTCGCCTCGTTACTGTCGATGCCGAGGACCAGTTCCTCACCGCGCTTGCCGGTGTGAGCGACCCGGAGACCAAGCGCAAGATCATCGGCCGGGAATTCATTAGAACCTTCGAAAGTGCCGCCGCCGAGATTGTTGCCGAAGCCAAAGACAGCGGAGCGCAGGTGAAGTACCTCGTGCAGGGCACCCTTTATCCCGACATCGTCGAGAGTGGTGGGGGTTCTGGGACCGCGGTCATCAAGAGCCACCACAACGTGGGTGGCTTGCCCGATGACCTCGAGTTTGATTTGGTCGAGCCACTTCGCGCCCTGTTTAAAGATGAGGTTCGCGCGATTGGCCGTGAACTCGGTTTGCCAGAAGCTATCGTCGGGCGCCACCCGTTCCCAGGCCCAGGCCTTGGTATTCGCATCATTGGTGAAGTGACCAAGGACCGCCTCGACACTCTGCGCGCTGCCGACAAGATCGTCCGGGAAGAACTCACGCTGGCTGGCTTAGACGCAGAAATCTGGCAGTGTCCGGTGGTCCTACTGGCCGATGTTCGCTCAGTAGGTGTTCAAGGCGATGGCCGAACCTATGGCCACCCGATTGTGTTGCGCCCGGTCTCCAGTGAGGACGCTATGACAGCCGACTGGAGCAGGTTGCCCTATGACGTTCTGGCAAAGGTGTCGAACCGCATCACGAACGAGGTTCCCGAAGTGAACCGCGTGGTTCTCGATATCACCTCGAAGCCGCCTGGCACCATCGAGTGGGAGTGAGTTAGGCGGAGGCTCGAATGACGAGCTCAGGCTGGAAGATAATCCGCTGGGGCTTCAGTTGGGGGTCTGATGCCTCGTCACTGAGAAGCTTCAGAGCGGTCTCTCCCATCAGCGCGCTCGGCTGGCGAATCGATGTCAGGGGCACGATTGCCGAGGTGGCGAAGTCGATGTCGTCGTAACCCACGAGAGCGATGTCATCGGGAACAGTGAGCTTGCCGCTGACCACGAGAGCTTGGAGCAAACCAAGCGCCACGAGATCGTTGGCGGCAAACAGAGCGTCGGGTCGTTCACCAGGCGCCATGCCAACGATTACCTCTCCTATGCGTCGTCCTTCAAGAACCGTGGTGGCGGTCGTGTCGAACACAGTGAGGGCCGCGCCGGGGGTTTGGGAGACCGCCTTCTCGGCGCCGTGGCGACGATCGCGCACCTGCGGAATGCCTGCCGGCCCTCCCACGAAACCAATCTTTCGACGCCCCTGCCCCAACAGGTGCTCGACAGCAATAAGGCCGCCAGCTACGTCGTCGACTGAGACGGAACTGAACTTTTCGTTCTCGCTCACCCGGTCAACGAGCACGGAGGGGATGCCAAAACCTTTCAGCGCGACAAGCCGGTCCTCAACATCGCCGTAGGGGGAGATGAGAATGCCCCGAACCCTTTGCTCCTCAAACAAGTCCAGATAACCGCTCTCCCGCTCATCCGATTCTGAGGTGTTGGCGAGGACAACGGAGTACCCCTCCGTGCTCGCAGCGTCCTCGGCGCCCCGGGCCAAGTCCGTGAAGAACGGGTTCGCAGCGTCAAAGACAATCAGAGCGATTGTTCTGCTCGCGCCTGCGCGGAGCTGGCGGGCCGCGTCATTTCGGACGAACCCGAGTGCGCCGATTGCTCTTTGCACTCGCTTAACTGTCGCCGGGCTGACCCGCGCGGGGTGGTTGAGTACGTTCGAGACGGTCCCGACAGAGACGCCAGCCTGCGCTGCAACATCTTTGATGCTGGTTGACATAGGGCCTCGGAACCTCGCTGGTCTGGGGTGGACTTCTAGTGGCTAAATCGTGACAAACTCGGCCCCCCGGTCCTTTGACAGGGACCTCATTATTATGACAAGGTTACAGGTACCAGAGCATTGAATCGTTTCAAAAAACGAGGCCGACGCGCTGTCGGTGAAGGAGAAACAAAGATGTTTACCAAGGCAATGACGGATCTCTTGGAGGCGCAAGCCATTGAATTGCCCTCGTGGGCTTTTGGTAATTCCGGGACCAGGTTTCGGGTGTTCACTACCCCTGGGACTCCCCGCAACCCGTTCGAAAAAATCTCTGACGCAGCCAAGGTCCATGAGCTGACCGGGCTGGCGCCTTCTGTTGCGCTACACATTCCGTGGGACAAGGTCGATAGCTTTGCCGAGCTGAAGGCTCACGCGGAGGGTCTTGGTGTGTCACTGGGCACCATCAACTCCAACACTTTCCAGGACGAGATCTACAAGTTCGGCTCGCTCACCCATGTGGATAAGAAGGTGCGCCAAGCGGCCATCGACCACCACTACGAGTGCATCGACATCATGAACGAGACGGGTTCTCAGGACCTCAAGATTTGGCTGGCCGATGGCTCGAACTATCCAGGCCAGGTCAACATCCGGGCGCGTCAAGATCGCCTCCAGGAATCTCTTCAGTCCATCTACAGCAGGCTCGGCAAGAACCATCGCCTGGTGCTGGAGTACAAGTTCTTTGAGCCCGCGTTCTACCACACGGACGTTCCAGACTGGGGGACCGCCTACGTTCAGGTCAATCAGCTTGGAGAGAAGGCGACCGTCTGCCTTGACACAGGACACCACGCGCCCGGAACAAACATTGAATTTATCGTCGCTCAGCTCTTGCGTCTTGGCCGTTTGGGTTCGTTCGACTTCAATTCCAGGTTCTATGCCGATGATGACCTCATCGTTGGTGCGGCGGATCCTTTCCAGCTCTTCAGAATCATCTTTGAGGTCTATCGCAACGGGGGCTTCGACAAGCGCTCCGGTGTGGCGTTCATGCTCGATCAGTGCCACAACATCGAAGACAAGATTCCCGGCCAAATCCGAAGCGTTCTGAACGTCCAGGAGATGACGGCCAAGGTTCTGCTCGTGGACTTGCCGGCCCTTGAGGCAGCCGAGAAGTCGGGCGATGTTTTGGGAGCCAACAGCGTCCTGATGGACGCCTACAACACAGATGTGCGCGGCGCGCTCTCGGACTGGCGGGAGGCCCGTGGGCTTCCCCGCGATCCCTTCCAGGCTTACCGCTCGAGCGGTCACCTGGACGCCATTGCGAAAGAACGCATTGGCGGAGCACAGATGGGTTGGGGCGCGTAGTGTCGAAAACCGCCAATGAGCTGGTTGCGAGATCCCGTCGACTAGGAAGTGATCCGAGAAACACTAACTTCGCCGGTGGGAATACCAGTGCGAAGGGCGTGGGCAAAGACCCCGTTACCGGCAAGAACATCCCCTTGGTCTGGGTCAAAGGGTCCGGCGGCGACCTCGGGACGCTCAGCACCGAAGGGTTGGCCGTTCTCCAGCTCGATCGCGTTCTGGTCCTGCGCGATGTCTATCCCGGCCTCGAGCGCGAAGACGAGATGGTGGAAGCCTTCGACTACTGCGCGCATGGCAAAGGTGGCGCCGCGCCCTCTATCGACACCGCGATGCACGCTCTGGTCGACGCGAATCATGTCGACCACCTTCACCCCGACTCCGGCATCGCCGTAGCTACGGCAGCCGATGGCAAAGCGCTGACATCAAAGATCTATGGCGACAAGGTGGTGTGGGTGCCGTGGCGACGCCCTGGCTTCCAGTTGGGTCTCGACATCGCTGAGATCAAGCGAAGGAACCCTGGCGCAATCGGCTGCATTCTGGGCGGCCACGGCATTACTGCCTGGGGCGACACCAGCGCCGAGTGTGAGAAGAATTCGCTCTGGATCATCAGGACCGCCGAGGCCTACATCGCCCGCAACGGCAAGAAGGATCCTTTCGGTCCGGTCATTGCTGCCAACAAACCCCTGGCTCCCGCCGCCAGGCGTGAGCGGGCTGCTGCTTTAGCGCCGCTCATTCGCGGACTTGCCTCGACAGACCGTCCGATGGTGGGCCACTTCACTGATGCGGCTGTGGTGTTGGACTTCCTGTCACGTGCCAAGCACTCCAAGCTCGCAGCGCTCGGGACATCGTGTCCTGATCACTTCCTGCGTACCAAGGTTCGCCCGATGGTTCTCGACCTACCACCGAGTGCCACAATCGACGCCGTCGCTGCTCGCTTGCGGAAGCTTCACGCTGACTACCGGGTCGCTTACACGCGCTATTACGAGAAGTTCGCGGATGCGGATTCGCCAGCGATGCGGGGCGCCGATCCTCTGATTGTTCTTGTCCCTGGAGTGGGAATGTTCTCCTTTGGCCCGGACAAGAAGACCGCCCGGGTCGCTAGCGAGTTTTACATCAACGCCATCAACGTGATGCGTGGCGCTGAAGCACTCTCGACTTACCGGCCCATTTCGGAAAAAGAGAAGTTCCGGATCGAGTACTGGTCGCTCGAGGAAGCGAAGCTGCAGAGGCTACCTAAGCCCAAGTCGCATGCCTCTCGCGTTGCCTTTGTGACCGGTGCCGCGTCAGGTATCGGCAAGGCCACCGCGAAGCGGTTAGCGGCTGAGGGGGCGTGCGTGGTTATCGCGGATCTTGACCCTGCTAAAGCGCGCGAGGTTGCTGCCGAAATCGGCTCGACCGACGTTGCGATTGGTGTCGGGATGGACGTGCGCAATGAAAAGGCTGTGCGCGATGCCATTAACGAGGCGGTGCTCGCATTCGGTGGTCTCGACATTGTCGTCAACAATGCCGGTGTCTCGCTCTCCAAGCCACTGCTTGAGACGACGGAAGCAGACTGGGATTTCCAACACGACATTATGGCGAAGGGTTCGTTCCTAGTCTCCAGAGAAAGCGCCCGTGTTCTGATCGCCCAAGACATGGGCGGTGACGTGATCTATATCTCGTCAAAGAACTCGGTGTTTGCTGGCCCGAACAACATCGCCTACTCGGCGACAAAGGCCGACCAGGCTCACCAGGTGCGTTTGTTGGCTGTGGAGCTTGGCGAATACGGAATCCGGGTTAATGGCATCAACCCGGATGGGGTGGTTCGCGGCTCTGGAATTTTCACCAGTGGCTGGGGCGCGAATCGAGCTAAGACCTATGGCGTGAAGGAAGAAGACCTGGGACGCTTCTATGCTCAGCGCACCATCCTCAAGCGCGAGGTCGTTCCGGAAAGCGTCGCCGACGCTGTCGCAGTGCTCACAGGTCCCGACCTGACGCTCACGACCGGTGTCCACATTCCCGTTGACTCGGGTGTCGCGGCGGCCTTCTTGCGATGAGCGAATCGCTCGTCGCTGTTGATCTAGGTGCGACCAGTGGTCGGGTTATTGCCGGCCATGTGTCTGCAAACACGGTCCATCACGAAGTGGTTCACCGTTTCCCCAATGGACCCATTGAGTCTGCCGGGGCGCTCCATTGGGATGCAACCGGGTTGTTCGCTCACGTTCTTGATGGCATTGCAATGGCAGCATCCGAGGGACCTGTGCGCTCCATCGGCGTGGACTCGTGGGCCGTCGATTATGGGCTCCTTCGTGAGGACACGCTGCTGGGGGAGCCCTTCCACTACAGAGATGAACGCACCGCGCTCGGCGTTCGTCGCGTTCACCAGGCACTGCCCTTCGAGGGTCTGTTCCAGAGGAACGGGCTTCAGTTCCTGAGCTTCAACACCATCTATCAGCTTGCTGCCGAGGACTGGAACGGAACTGCGGGGTCTGCGACATCCCTCCTTCTCATTCCCGATCTCATCAACTTTTGGCTCACGGGCCACCACGGCATGGAATTAACGAACGCCTCGACGACTGGCCTGATTGATCCGAGGACTGGTGCTCTCGACCCGGAACTTGTCGCACTCACCGGTGCGCCAGGGCATATCTTTGCGCCGATCCATGAGCCGGGTCATCGACTTGGCCGTTTGACCCCTGAGGTTCGGGCCGTCGTTGGTGGTGATGCGGAGGTCGTGGCTGTGGCTTCTCATGACACCGCGTCCGCTGTGCTGGCAACACCGCTCTCCGGCACAGAGAGTGCCTACATTTCTTGTGGCACCTGGGGGCTAGTTGGCCTAGACATTGAGTCCCCGATTCTTACGGACGCCGCGCGCCAGGCCAATTTCACCAATGAGCTCGGCCTGGATCGCCGAGTCCGCTTCTTGCACAACGTGATGGGTCTGTGGTTGCTGAACGAAAGTGTGAGCCAATGGAAATCAGAAGGTCACGACGTTAGCGTCGAGGGCCTGGTGACCCAGGCGCTCGACTACGCCGGACCCCTGTCTGTTTTCGACGCCAATGACTCGGTCTTCATGGCCCCGGGCACCATGGCCACAAGGATCGAGTCGTGGCTGGAAAGCCACGACCAGCCGGTTCCGGACGGGCCCGTCGCTCTCGTGGCGAGCATCGTGGAGAGCCTTGCGATTGCCTTTAGCGACGCGGTGGTTACTGCGGGTGCCCTCTCTGGTACCACCATCCGAGAGATCAACATGGTCGGAGGAGGATCGCAAAACGCTCTGCTGTGCCAGCGCTTGGCAGACCATGCGGGCTTGCCCGTTGTTGCCGGCCCGGTTGAGGCGACCGCAATCGGAAACCTTCTCGTCCAGGCACGCGCGGCGGGGCTCATTTCTGGCGATGCGGAATCACTTCGCGCTTTGGTCGCTGCGACCTATAAACCTGTGACGTATGTCCCGTCTCTGAGTCGGGGGAGGCGCTCGTGAGCCACGATATTCCCGGGAATTGTAACGATTCGCCCACAAACCCGGCGATGGTCGCCACACGGGCTAGCAATCTATTAGTCTTGTATAAATTGAAACGATTCAAAATCCGAGGTTTGTGCAATGGTGCTCTCTAAGCCTGAGACAGGAACGCCTGTTTTGGAGATGGCGCATGTCGCCAAATCCTTCGGCGGAGTCCGGGCCCTCGTCGATGCGAGTCTCACTTTGTATGCCGGTGAAGTCCACGCTTTGCTTGGCGAAAATGGCGCAGGCAAGTCCACGTTGTTGAAGACTTTGGCCGGGGTTCACCGGGCCGATGCCGGCGAAATCCGACTTAACGGAGGGGATTTTCATCAGGGTAATACCCGCGATTCGATTGACCAGGGAATCGCCGTCATCTACCAGGAACCCAGCCTGTTTCCAGATCTCACTCTTGCTGAAAATGTATTCGTAGGACGCCAGCTCACCTCCGGCGGTTTGGTCGATTGGGCCGCAATGGAAAAAGGCGCCCAAGCCTTGTTCGACCGGCTTGGGGTCAGCCTGGATCCGATGTCAAAAGCGCGCGGAATTTCCATTGCCGACCAGCAGATCGTCGAGATTGCGAAGGCCCTCTCCACAGACACGACCGTGATTGTGATGGACGAGCCAACCGCCGCGCTCTCCTCCAAGGAAGTAGAGCGGTTGTTCTCGGTCGTGCGTAATCTTCGCGATCAGGGCAGCGCAGTCGTTTTTGTCAGCCACAGACTCGATGAAGTCTTCGCCCTGTGTGACCGGATGACGGTTATGCGCGATGGATCAACGGTTGCCAGCTCACTCATCTCCGAGACTTCTGAGGCCGAGGTAGTCCGCATGATGGTGGGCCGTGAAGTGTCCGAGTTGTTCCCGAAGCTGGAGCCAAAGATTGGCGAGGTCGTGCTTGAGGTCAAGGACCTGAGCCTCGCAGGCCAGTTCTCGAATATCTCCTTCGATGTTCGCGCCGGCGAGATTTTCGCCCTCGCCGGCCTTGTGGGCTCGGGGCGTTCGGAAGTCATTCGAGCGATCTTTGGCATTGACAAGTACGACTCAGGCTCAGTCACGCTGTTGGGCAGGAAATTGCCGGCAGGAAAGCCCTCGGCCTCGATGGCTGCCGGGATTGCTCTTGTTCCTGAGGATCGCCGTCAGCAAGGCCTTTTTATGGCCTCGAGCATCGCGAGAAATGTCGCGGTCACAATGCTGAAGAAGCTCAGCTCATGGTTGGTTTTGCGCAGGAAAGATGAGGAGTCGACCGCTGCGAAGTGGGCATCAACTCTTCAACTGAAGTTCGCTGATCTCTCTGACCCCGTGGAGCGCCTCTCAGGTGGTAACCAACAGAAAGTTGTCCTCTCCAAGTGGCTGGCAACCGAGCCCACTGTCTTGATTGTTGATGAGCCAACTCGCGGTATTGATGTGGGGACCAAGGCTGAAGTTCACAAGCTCCTTTCTCAGAAGGCCCAGCAGGGCATGGCTGTGATCATGGTGTCGTCTGAACTTCCGGAGGTACTGGGGATGGCAGACCGAGTCTTTGTTATGCGAGAGGGCGAACACCGAGGGACTCTTGAACGTTCGGAGGCGGACCCCGAAACCATCATCACTTTGGCTACGGGCGGGGTGGTGTCCGTATGAAAACCTTCAAGAGACTCATCACCGCTCGTGAGCTTCCGGTCTTTATCGCTCTTGTCGCCGTTGTTTTGCTCGCGGGAATTGCTAACCCCAGCTTCTTGAGCGCTTCGGGTGCCACCGACATTCTCTTGGGCGTCGCGATTGTCGCAATTTTGGCTGTCGGCCAAACTTTCGTGATTGTCATGCGCCACATCGACCTCTCGGTCGGGTCGCTGATTGGGTTCACCTCTTTCCTCATCGGAGACATTTACGCACAGGGCTACGGGCTGGTGGCGGGGCTTGGTGCCGCGCTTGCCGTCGGACTCATTGTTGGTGCCATCAATGGGTTCCTGGTGGCCTACCTTCAACTTCCGAGCCTCGTGGTGACCCTCGGCGCGCTCTACATTGTCCGCGGAGTCTTCAACGATTACGCCTTCGGCCGCACCATCACCGCTGCGATGGTGCCCCCAGAAATTGCCTGGATTGGTCTGAACCGCTTGGGCAGTATTCCCTACTTGTTCATCATCGGTCTCTCGCTAGCCATCGTGAGCGGAATTGTGATGCGCCGGGTGAAGGCAGCGCGTGATCTTTACGCGATTGGTTCTAACCCGGCGGCGGCCGAGCTTGCCGGTATTCCGGTAGCCAGACGAGTCTTTGGCGCGTTCCTGTTCAACGGCGCTTTGACTGGCCTCGCTGGAGCCGTGATGCTGGGCCGCTTCAACGCTGCCAACGCGAATTCGGGACTGGCACTAGAACTCATTGTGATTGCAGCGTGTGTGGTGGGCGGTGTGACTATCGCTGGCGGTTCTGGAACCGTCTGGGGGGCGTTCCTCGGGGCGATTCTCCTCCAGGCCATCACCCGAACAATCGGTGCTCTCGGAATTCCCCAGTTCTGGCAGCAGGCTTTCAACGGAGCCTTAATCATCATCGCCATCGCTTTTGATAAGTACCTCAACTCCAGGGTAAAGACGACGACGATTATGGGGTCCAAAGATGCGTAAATGGAACTTCAGCTGGGACAAAGGTGTCGGGATATTTCTCATCGTTGCGGTGATGATCGGCACGTTGCTCTCGGACAACTTTGCCAACACCAGCAATCTCAGTTTTGTCCTGCGCGACGTCACCGAATTCGCCATCATCGCGTTAGCGATGACCTTCCTCATCATTTCGGGTGAAATTGACCTCTCCGTCGCCTCGGCTCTTAATTTGAGCAGCGCGAGCCTTGGTTTCCTCTACCGCGCCGGGGTTCCGTTTGAGCTCGCCATTGTTGGGGGTCTGCTCGTTGGTTTGGCCTGCGGCCTCTTCAACGGTTATCTCGTGACAAAACTCGGCTTGCCCTCACTTGCCGTCACGATCGCCACTTTGGCGCTCTATCGAGGCTTGAGCTATGCCCTACTGGGTAATCAGCCGGTCAACGAGTTGCCTGAGTTCTGGATCTCGATTGGTTACGGGCGCATTCCCGGC
>JAIOWV010000010.1 GCA_021741945.1 Pontimonas sp. | reverse complement strand
TAATGGCAAAGAAACTCAAAGTAACCCAGATCAAGTCGATCATTAGCGAGAAGCCCAACATGGCTCCCACGCTTCGCAGCCTTGGCTTGCGCAAGATCGGCCAGTCCGTTGTCCGTGAAGATAACCCCGTGAACCGCGGGTATGTGCGCACCGTCGCACACCTGGTGAAGGTCGAGGAGATTGACTAATGGCTGAAGAGAAGAAGCCAGCAGCGAAGAAGCCTGCAGCAGCGAAGCCCGCTGCAGCCAAGCCTGCTGCCGCTAAGAAGCCCGCCGCGAAGGCACCTGCTGCGAAAGCTGCGCCCGCCAAAACTGCTGCCAAGCCCGCTGCCGCAAAGCCCGCTGCGAAAGCAGCTGCGAAGCCTGCGGCTAAGGCGCCCGCTGCTAAGGCCGCTCCGGCGAAAGCCGCAGCTAAGCCTGCTGCCAAGACGTCTGCGGCTAAGCCAGCAGCTGCCAAGGCACCTGCTGCTAAGGCTGCTCCCGCTAAGGCTGCTCCCGCTAAGGCTGCTGCTAAGCCTGCGACTGAGGAGAAGAAAGCTGCCCCTGCAAAGAAGGCCGCTCCCTCCAAGAAGGCTGCAAAGCCCGCAGCTGACGCTCGTCCCGGTGTTGTGAAGCTTCACCACTTGCGTCCGGCCGTTGGAGCCAAGAAGGCCAAGACCCGTGTTGGTCGTGGTGAGGGTTCTAAGGGTAAGACTGCTGGTCGCGGTACCAAGGGTACGAAGGCCCGTTACCAGGTGCGTCCTGGTTTCCAGGGTGGACAGTTGACCTCGGTCATGCGCGCTCCCAAGCTGCGCGGATTCAAGAACCCCTTCCGTGTTGAGTACCAGGTCGTCAACGTCGGTCGTCTGGCCGAGCTCTACCCCAAGGGTGGAAACGTCACGATTGCTGATCTCGTTGCTAAGGGCGCTGTTCGCAAGAACCAGAAGGTCAAGGTTCTAGCCGAGGGCGACCTGAGCGTTGCGTTGAGCGTTTCTGTCGACAAGGTCTCCAAGCAGGCCGCCGACAAGATCGCCAAAGCCGGCGGTTCAGTAAGCGAATAGGTTCTGAAGTGGGGTTACAGGAGGCTTTCGCTTTCTGTAACCCCACTTCAACCCGGTAAGCTCGAAACCGCGTGCTGTAGGGCACCTGGCAGGAGGATGATGTGTTTAGCGCTCTAGGGAGAGTCTTCAAGACTCCTGACTTGCGGCGAAAAATTGCGTTCACCCTCTTTATGGTGGGGCTCTTCCGCATGGGATCGTTTATCCCCGCTCCGTTTGTCGATTACCGCAACGTTCAGCAGTGTCTTGCTGGCACCAGCGGCACCGCTGGCCTTTATGAGCTCGTCAACCTCTTCAGCGGCGGAGCTTTGCTCCAGCTCTCGATTTTTGCTTTGGGCATCATGCCCTACATCACCGCAGCAATCATTACCCAGCTGCTGCGCGTGGTTATTCCCCACTTTGAGTCTCTCCACAAGGAGGGCCAGGCCGGTCAGGGCAAGCTGACTCAGTACACCCGCTACATGACCATCGGTCTTGCGCTTCTGCAGTCGACCACCTTGATTACTGTGGCCCGCAGTGGCGCTCTCTTTGGCGCTAACTCTGGCGTTCCTGCCTGTAACCAGCTGCTCTCGAACGACGCCTGGTATGCCATCATGCTGATGGTCATCACCATGACGGCTGGAACCGGCCTCATCATGTGGTTCGGTGAGATGATCACCGAGCGCGGTGTGGGCAATGGAATGTCGCTGCTGATCTTTGTGTCGATTGCCGCAACCTTCCCCTCGTCCCTCTGGGCCATTGCCCAGGCCGAGGGCTTCGAAATCTTCATCATCGTCCTGGCCGTGGGTCTGGTAATCCTCGGCCTCGTCGTCTTCGTGGAGCAGTCGCAGCGCCGCGTGCCGGTTCAGTACGCCAAGCGCATGGTGGGTCGTCGCACGTTTGGCGGGTCCAACACCTACATCCCCATCAAGGTCAACATGGCCGGCGTTATCCCGGTCATCTTCGCCTCGTCTTTGCTGTATTTGCCTGCTCTTCTTGCTCAGTTCAACCAGCCGGGTGTTGGTGGCGAAGTGCCGGAGTGGGTTGTCTGGATTCAGAACAACTTCACCTCCGGTGATAACCCCCTCTACATGGCGGTTTACTTCCTCCTGATCGTGGGCTTCACCTACTTCTACGTGGCCATCATCTTCAACCCCGAAGAGGTTGCGGACAACATGAAGCGCTACGGAGGATTCATTCCCGGTATTCGCGCCGGCCGTCCGACTGCCGAGTACCTCGACTACGTCTTGACCCGGATCACTCTCCCAGGCTCGCTCTATCTGGGTCTGGTGGCTCTGATTCCTCTGATTGCGTTGGCCACGGTGAACGCTAACCAAAACTTCCCCTTCGGTGGCGCAAGCATCCTGATCATCGTGGGTGTCGGTTTGGACACCATTAAGCAGATCGACTCTCAGCTGCAGCAGCGCCACTACGAGGGCCTTCTGAAGTGATGGCCGAGGGCACCAGGATTCTCCTGATTGGTCCCCCCGGTGCGGGTAAGGGCACTCAGGCAATTGAGCTCTCGAGCGCTTTTTCGGTTCCGGCGATTTCCACGGGCGACATTTTCCGCGAAAACGTTCGCAATGAGACGCCGCTGGGCCTTCAGGCCAAGAGCTTCATGGATGCGGGCAACAATGTTCCCGATTCCCTGACCAACGATTTGATTACCGACCGTTTGGCTTCCCCGGACTGTGCGGGAGGATTCCTTCTCGATGGTTACCCCCGCACCACCGACCAGGTGCGTCACTTGGACAACTTTTTGGCTGATCACCACACCAAGCTCGACGTGGTTGTTCAGCTAGTTGCAGAGCCCGACATTGTCGTCGAGCGCTTGCGCAAGCGCGCTGTGGAGCAAGGCCGCACCGATGACGACGAGGCTGTTGTCCGCCATCGCCTTGATGTCTATGCGGAACAGACGGCTCCGCTGATCGACGTGTATTCGGCTCGCGGCCTTGTGGTCGCAATTGATGGCATTGGTGACATTGCTGAAGTCACCGGCCGAATTATGGACAAGCTCGGTGAGCGGGGAATTTCGGGTTGCTGAGCCCGCCTTGCCCTCCTCGCCCTCACCACGAAGGGGAGGTGGCAGGGGGCCATACTGGCGGGAGGCTCACTAGCTTCCATCACGGACGATGATTCGGGAAACAGAAGTCTTCCAGCCAGTTTTAATTTAATCTGATTAAATACCCCCGTGGATTGGAAGCGTCGAGCTCTCGTTGTCGAGGACGAACCGCTCTTGGCATCGCTGCTGTGCGCGACTCTCCATCAGCATGGTTTCGAATCGATATCGAGCCACAGTGCAGTTGGCGCGCGGGAGAAGATTGCAAGTTTCGATCCAGATGTGATGATTATTGACATCAATCTCGGCGATGGTCCGAATGGTCTTCAGTTTGGACAGTGGGCATATCGGACTCACCCTCATGTCGCCCAAGTCTTCCTTACGAGGTTCGCCGATCCCAAGACTGGCGGAGGGTCGCAGTGGGATTTGCCCCCAAGAAGTTCAGTGATCGCTAAGGATCGAATTGCTGAGCCTGAGTTCTTGCTGGATGCATTAGAACTAGCGCTCCAAGGTTCATCAAAGGTAGTTCGTCATGACCTCACCGACAAGGGGGCTCTCTCGCGCCTTACGAAGACTCAGTTCACGGTTCTCCAGCTTGCAGCTCAGGGCCTCACCAACTCGGCGATTGCACTCCAGCGCAATGTTTCAGAAAGAACCGTCGAGCAGCGTCTTCAGATTGTGTACGTCAAGTTAGGCATTCGGGTCGATGAGAGAGTCAACGCTCGCGCACGTGCGATAAGAATCTTTCTTGAGGCAGGTGGTCTTGTTGACTATAAGACGCCGATGAAATGAGCCGCCGGAGTCCTGGATACCTCAGGCGAACAATGAGGCGCCTTTCGGATCCTGCGTGGATTAGTTGGCCATATTTTTGGGCGACACTCATTGCCTGGGTAGTCAGCGCATACCCCGCCGTTTTTCGGAGTGATCTAAGACTCAGTGCCGAAATTGTAGGAATTTGGGTGGTCATCGTGGTGGCTGGCCAGTTATCAATCTTTGGTGTCCTTTTGGTGGCCAAGAGACTCTGGCTACCTCTCGCGTTCTCCCGTTCGCATGCCGGGGTTGCTGTCTTGTCGATTGCTGCAGCGGGAAGTGTCGGGCTTGTCTCGGGAGGGACAGTTGGGTCTTGGTTCTTTGGAGAAAGAGACGGGGTTGTCATCGGTCTGGAGTATGCACCGTTTGTTTTCCTGGTGATGACACTAACCGGGTCGGCAGTTGTTACCGTGTTTGATTACCGTCGCGAGGTTGTCAGGCTGCTCGCCCATCAAGCTTCTCTTGAAGAGTCGCTTTCTCAGGCGCAACAGCGACTTCAGGACGACAGAGAAGAGATTCTTCGAGGTGCTGAATCGATTATCGATATGGCGCTATCAAGTCTTCAGGGTTCCCGCTTAGACGCGGTTACCGTCCTGAGGACTGCGAGCGAGGGGTTGCTTCGTCCGCTAAGCCATGACTTGGTGCACAACAGGCCTGTGTTTACTCCCGGTCCCATGAAACCGCCACAACCGAGAGGAAAGGAAATCTACGCAGACCTCATGGCGAAGTCTTTTGTCGCGCCTCGCCTGATGGCTGTCGTCTTTTTATTTCTTTTTTGGCGTCTGTCCGTCACCGAATACGAACCGCCGAGTCAAACTCTTGAAGGACCTCAAGCGGCGGGTTTCACCGTCACCGTCGATCTCAGTTCCTTTGCGCTGTCACTCGGCGAATTAGCCACAGTGTTTCTCGCGACCCTTGCGGTCTCAGTCCTGGGTGATTGGGTTGTTCGTTTGGTCATTCCTCGCGTCCAGTCGATATACCGTCCCCTTATCCACGTTTTGTCGGTGGTGGGAGTCGTGGTCGGCTCACAGGCACTAATCGTCGTGATCCTCGGGCTTATTGGCGGAGCCACAGGGGCAATCCAGTCGCTCACAGCATCGCTCCTCCTGCTCATTTCTGCAGTGCTTGTGACCTCCGCGTTGGGGGTGACCCGAGCAATTGATGTCGCTCATCGGGATGTCACTGCGCAACTAGAGAAAGCTGCCACACAGCTGAAGTGGAGTCTGAGGAGACTCAACCAGGAAATATGGCATCAGCGGCGGGAGTTGGGGGTACTCATTCATGGTCGCTTTCGAACTGCTTTGATAGCGAGCGCAATGCAATTGAGTACTCGCGGTGAGGAGGTAACCGATGAAGATATAGAGGAGATCAGGAGACGGCTAGAAAAAGTCAAAGACCATTCGGACCCATCTTTAGTCCACAGCGACCTAGCGACTGCGTTAGGCGAAGTCTCTTCTTTATGGAGAGAAACATGCGTGATTGATGTTGAGATAAGTGACGAAACACACGAACGATTGTCGCGCGATGTGGTTGCAGCGACCATAACTCTGAAAATCGTTGATGAGGCCATCGCAAATGCGATGCGGCATGCCGACCCTCGTACGGTTCTGGTTTCGATTAATAGTGCAAGCGATAGCGCAATGATTGTTGTTAGAAATGATGGAGCCCCACCGCGTAAAGATTGGTCACCGGGTTTAGGGTCCGCTCTCCTCGATGAGGTGTCACTGGAGTGGAATCTTTCGTGGACGCACAAAACTACGACGTTTCAGGCCAGAATCCCTCTGACCTAGCCCTTCTCATCACAGGGCAGAGAGTTTCCCTTTCCCTCGCGAAATCTGTCTCCGGTGAGCTACGCGCTCTTTCTTTGCCGCACTCCAAGAATGACAAGCGTGCTGATGACTGCAATGAGAAGAATTCCCATCGACCACCAGACCCAACCAGCCACTGACGCCGAGTCTTCCAGTGAGGAACTTGAGGCATCATCTGCTACGGAGACTCCAAGATTGGCTGCCTTGATAAAGCCATCCTCGCCAACACCCTGAAGTTGAAGCGTGTGCTCACCAGGTGCAATCAGACGTCCATCGATGTTAACTGCTCCGGTAAATTCGCCATTGTCGTCCACGGTGACAGTGCCCAACAGCGTGGGCTCCGAAAAGAGCCATACGTCTGCGCGGGTTCCGGGCATAAATCCAGACCCGGCGACTTGCGCGGCTTCATCCCTCACCAGGGTCACCAGCGCCCCTGAATTAGAGGGTTGGATTGATCCCTGGCTGTTCTCGACGGAGACAGCCATGGTCCAGCCGTCTCCTTCCACAACAGCGAGGCCTTGTTCCTCGATTGCCGTGACGCTCACTTCAGTGGGAATTCCAGCCGAGGTGCCCAAGGTTTGCCCGACCGCCAGCTGCGGAATATCGCCAACCTCTCGATTCAGTTCAGGAATAGGCAACCCTTGCGCAATATTGATCGCCATTTCCAGCACAATCTGATTGCCATCCTCATCGGTGGACACGAGTTGGAGGAGGTTGCGTCCGATGGGAACGGGCTCAGATAGGGCAGAGGAGGAGAAAATCGCCTCCCCAGAAAAAGATCCGTCCTCCGCGACCTGGATTGTCGAGAGCGGAGTTGACTGGTTTCTTGAGCTTGGGAGGAAGATACTGACAACTCCTCCAGGTCGGAGACCCGCACCCTGGAGTCGCGCAGCTGACCCTTGGGTCACCGCTAGTTCTGTTCCTCCGGACTCATTGGTGGTGACCCCACCGGATTCCTGGCTGAGGCTTACGCCGAGCTGAAGTGAACCGGATTGAAGGGTCACCTCGGATGACCCGCTAACTCGTGTTTCCACCACCGTTTCGCGTCCCCCCACCATCACGACAGGGTTATTGGGAGCGAGTGGTTGTGAACCACCTCGCATGATGGGTCCTGGAGTGGTGGCTGAATTTCCGGGCACAGTGCTTTGCGCAGAATTTCGTTGGGCGGACGTTGCTGGACCCCTGCCCCTAATTCCTTGCTGGACCGTCCCTGAGATTTGGCTCGGTGGTGTCGTGACAGCTGGACTTGGTGCTGGTGACGAGGGCGCCGGCGAAGCCGGGGTAGTGGGTGTGATGGGCGAAGACGACGACGAAGCGGAGCTGGAGCCAGCCGCATTTGTTGCAGTCGTCGTGAACGTGTATGCCTGACCGGGTGTGAGACCCGTGATGGTGCAGGTGCCGCTTGCCCCTGAGACCGTGCAGGTTCGGTTACCGGGTGAAGCGGTCACCGTGTAGGTCGAAGGAGGGCCACCGGTACCGGAGACGACAGAGATTGTGGCTGTTCCTGCGCCTGCGACGGCGGTCGGAGCCGGGGGAGCGCCGGGGGGCGCAACTGGAGTCACGGGGCTACTCAGCGACCCGGAGGGGTTGGCACTAGATCCGTTCGCATTAAGCGGTGTCACCCGGAAGTCATAGCTTGTGCCATTTGTCAGGCCGGTGACGGTGTAGGCGGCGGATGCCGAATTGGTGTTGCTGGTAACCGTGGTCCAACCATTACCGTCGTTCTTTTCGACAAGGTAACCGGTAATGGCTGATCCCCCGTTGGCTCCGGCATTCCAACTCAAGACCGCCTGCTGGTCACCCACCGTTGCGGAAAGACCAGTGGCCGGGGAGGGAACAGTCGAAGGGGTCACAGCACTAGAGAGCGCTAAGGGCAAGCCGGTCCCGGCTGAGGAGATTCCCGCAACACGGAACAAGTAGCTCGATCCGTTGATAAGCCCACTCACTGTGGCTGACCCAGCCGTTGATCCGGTATCAGTAATTGCTGTCGACCAGTTAGCCCCGCCATCTGTCGAGAACTCCACGAGGTGGCCTGTCAAGGCAGTGCCGCTACTTGCGCCTGGTGTCCACGACAACGACACCTGACCGTTTCCTGTCGTCGCTGACAAACCTGAGGGCCGACCCGGAAGTGCGACAGGCGTTGCTGAATTCGACACAGTCGCTTGAGTCCCCACGCCATTCGCATTCTCTGCGGTAACGCGGAACACGTATGCGGTCCCATTCGTGAGACCGGTGACCGTCACTGATGTTGCCGCGGAGCCAACGGGGGTTGAGTTCCCGAATGTGTTCCCGCCATCCGTAGAAATTTCGTAGTGATAGTCAGTAATGGGGGACCCACCGTTGGACAGTGGAGCGGTCCACGACAACAAAACCTCTGTGTCTCCGCGAGTTGCTGTAACGGTCGCTGGTGCTCCAGGGGTTGTTGACGGGGTGACTGAGGTGACGGTAGCCCACAACCCGTTTCCAAAAGATGTGACAGCACTCACTCTGAAGGCGTAGGAGGTGCCGTTTGTTAGTCCTGTAACAGTGAAGTTGGAGGTACTGGGTGGTTGCCCAGCCGAGACCTGAACATTTCCGGCATTAGACCAGGACAGCCCATTGTCAGTGGACAGTTCAATGTCGTAACTGAATCCGGAGAACGGCGGACGTGCCAAACCCCAGGAGGCGGGAACCCCCCAGCTCAGTGCCACTTGTTGATTTCCTACACTTGATTGAAGGTTGGGTGGGGCGGCGGCCGGTCCGGGTATCAACAGCGGATCCATGGACATCATCATGGTGTTGCTAAAGGAGCCCCATCCCGCCTCATTTTCGGCCCGGATCTGCACAAGATAGGGGGTTCCCTGGATAAGGCCTGAAATCGTGCAACTCGTCGTATTCAGATTTTGGCTACCGCAGGTGCCCCCAGGTGGCGCTGCCCAACTCGGTTGAAGACCCATACCTGGATTAGACGCAATCTCAATCTCGTATCTGGTGATTGGGCGTCCCTGGTCACCTGGGGCTGTCCAGCTGACACTGAGACTGTCAGTCGCTCCGCTAACTGTCGTGCCTCGGATTGTTAGTTCGTCGACCTCACCTGGAACTGTGAATGGAATGACTGCTGCTGATGTAATCGAGGAGGAGCCGGAGCCCGCCGTGTTGATGGCAGAGACCCGGAAGGTGTAGCTGGTGCCGTTTCGTAAGTTGAATTGGTTGAGATTCTGATCGGGTGGGCCCAGGGTGACCACTGCGCTAGTTGCTGTTGAGGACGTGTTCGCGATCGAGGTTCCCCAGCCATTGCCATCGTCCAGCTCAATTTTGTAGCCACTGATGGGCGCGTAGCTGCTGTCCATCGTCGGCGCAGTCCATGAAAGTGTCACTTGCTGATCGCCAGCAACACCGCTAACGCCACTGGGTGCTGGTGGAGGAAGCGATGGTGTAACCGGGGATGCCAGGTATCCCCATTCGCCGGTACCCAAACTATCGGTTCCGCGAATCCGGAAAAAATAAGGCGTTCCATTCGTTAGCCCGGTCACCTGGCACCCACTGGCGGAAACCTGACCACTGCAACTTCCTGCTACTGGACTCCAGTTTTGATTGTCTGTCGATTTTTCAATTCCATAGGTCAAGTTGGAGCCATAACTTCCCTGAGACAACCAGGTGAGGGTTGTCTGTTGGTCTTCCACAGTCGCGCTAATCGAATAGGGGGTGAACGGAAAGCGATTAATTGTTACCTGAAGATCCCAGCTACCGCCGGGGCCATTGAATCGAATGGTTGGGGCAATGGCGACGGAGGCGGGTACTGAGATGGTTCCGGGGAAGGTCGCTGAACCTGTTGTGTCATTGAAATCAGTGGAGGTCCAGTTGCCTGCTGTCCAGCCGGCGCCGCCGCGAGGATCGATACTCGTGCATTGATTCGGGCCATTGTTCACACGAATTTGGTCACCTTCGTCAACTGAGATGGTGAATGACTTATTGCTACAGTCGGTCGTCACGGTGTGCGTTGTGAGGGCATAACTCTTTTCAGTTGGCATGGCAGAAAGCCCCGAAAACGTGACCAGCACTGCGAGGAAGAGGCTGATTCTGGACGACCATTGGGCTCTTCGATTTACTCTGATCAATTTCTCCGGGTCTGGTAATTCCGACTGAAACTTTCGCATGACATGAATTTAGAAACACATAGTGAGCGAGCTTGTGGCAATGCTCGGTTTTCCGAAGCGTTAATTGGCCAGGAGGAATAGCGGTCGATCGTCCTCGGCGGATAGGATTCCTCAAAGACTTGTGCCGGCGCAGAAGCCGGTCTAAGATAGAGATTTGGTGTGAAAAAGGCTTTCGAGACTTTTCTGCTCCAACGCATGACCAGCAGTACTTCACCAGTTAACAAGATACGAGGCTATGGCCAACAAAGACGGCGTCATCGAAATCGAAGGTTCGGTAGTCGAAGCCCTTCCTAACGCGATGTTCCGAGTCGAGTTGACCAACGGTCACAAGGTTCTTGCTCACATTTCGGGGAAAATGCGTCAGCACTACATCCGAATTTTGCCTGAAGACAAGGTAATTGTTGAGTTGAGTCCCTACGACCTGACACGTGGCCGCATTGTCTACCGGTACAAGTAACCACTGGATAAGGAACGGCCCGGGAATCCGCTCGGGCACGAGGCCAGCGACAACAAGGAAAAGATCATGAAGGTAAGCGCCAGCGTCAAGCCGATGTGTGACAAGTGCAAGGTGATTCGTCGCCATGGCAACGTCATGGTGATTTGCGAGAACCCGCGTCACAAGCAGCGTCAAGGCTAAATAACTCAATATCTAAAGGCAGAGTCGAGAACCCGCTTCGGTGGGGGACTCCTCGGGTGGAGGCCCGGGCACAGATTCTGTCGCAGACCTCCACATGCAGCAGGAGAAAGTACATGGCACGTCTTGCCGGAGTCGATATTCCCCGCGACAAGCGGGTTGAAATCGCCCTAACCTACATTTACGGTGTTGGCCGTACCCGCTCGCAGCAGACTCTTGCTGCCACGGGCATTGACCCCAACACTCGTGTGAAAGATCTCACCGATGACCAGCTCTTGGTTCTTCGTGAGCACATCGAAGGACAGTTCAAGGTAGAGGGTGACCTCCGCCGTGAAGTTGCCGCAGATATTCGCCGCAAGGTTGAAATCGGAAGCTACGAAGGTATTCGTCACCGTCGTGGTCTTCCCGTTCGTGGTCAGCGCACCAAGACCAACGCTCGCACCCGCAAGGGCCCTAAGCGCACCGTTGCAGGCAAGAAGAAGGCCAGCTAGGCCTCCCCTTTTGGTAACAGACCACACGATCTAGAGTCACGGAGAACACACACATGGCAGCACCAAAGTCCGCCGTCCGCAAGCCGCGGCGTAAGACAAAGAAGAATGTCGCTGTGGGCCAGGCCCACATCAAGTCGACGTTCAACAACACCATTGTTTCGATCACTGACCCCACTGGCGCCGTTATTTCTTGGGCGTCGTCGGGTGGCGTGGGCTTCAAGGGCTCCCGCAAGTCGACCCCCTTCGCCGCTCAGTTGGCCGCCGAGTCTGCAGCTCGCCAGGCACAAGAGCACGGCATGAAGAAGGTTGACGTGTTCGTCAAGAGACCGGGTTCCGGTCGCGAGACGGCAATTCGTTCTCTCCAGGCCGCCGGCCTGGAGGTGGGCTCGATTACCGATGTGACCCCTCAGGCTCACAACGGTTGCCGTCCGCCCAAGCGTCGTCGCGTCTAGTTCCAGGCGGCGGATCTGAGCCCAGAATCGCCACCACCCCAGTCCCCACAATCAAACAGGTAGACACGGCCTAGGCCGTAATCCTCAACCGAGTGTCATATAGCGGACACTTTGCCGAAAGGAAACCACAGTGCTCATTGCACAACGCCCCACCCTCACAGAAGAAAAAATCTCCGAGTTCCGCTCAGCCTTCATCATTGAGCCCTTGGAGCCCGGTTTTGGTTACACACTGGGTAACTCCATGCGCAGGACTCTCTTGTCCTCGATCCCTGGCGCCGCTGTCACCAGCATTCGTCTGGATGGAGTTCTCCACGAGTTCTCGACCATTGCTGGCGTGAAAGAAGACGTCACCGAGATCATTTTGAACATCAAGAACCTCGTCGTCTCCAGCGAGCACGACGAGCCCATCACTGCTTACTTGCGCAAGCAGGGGGGTGGCGTTGTGACCGCTGCTGACATCCAGGCTCCTGCCGGTGTCGAGGTGCACAACCCTGAACTCCACATCGCGACCCTGAACGACAAGGCTAGCTTCGAGCTCGAGCTCACCATTGAGCGCGGTCGTGGCTACGTTTCCTCGGTTCAGAACCGCAACGAGTATGCCGAAGCCGGTCAGATCCCGATCGACTCGATCTACTCGCCAGTCCTCAAGGTCACCTACCGCGTGGAGGCAACTCGTGCCGGTGAGCGCACCGACTTCGACCGCCTCGTGGTCGATGTCGAGACCAAGCCTTCGATGAGCCCCAAGGATGCTGTTGCGTCCTCTGGTCGCACCCTCGTTGAGCTCTTCGGTCTCGCCCGCGACCTGAACGCTGAGGCCGAGGGTATCGAGATCGGACCTGCTCCTGTTGAGGCCGCTCTGTCCAGCGAAATGGCCATGCCCATTGAGAGCCTCGACCTGTCTGTGCGCAGCTACAACTGCCTCAAGCGTGAAGGCATCAACACGGTCAGCGAATTGGTTGCTCTCTCTGAGCACCAGCTCATGAACATTCGTAACTTCGGACAGAAGTCCGTTGACGAGGTTCGCGACAAGTTGGTCGAAATGGGCCTGTCGTTGAAGGACCCCATGCCCGGATTCGATGGCGCAGCGTTCTACAGCGGCCTGGAATCAGAAGAAGAGTACTAAATCGGTGGTTTCCCACCGCTCAGCGTGACACACGGAAGAGAACACAACAATGCCTAAGCCCACTAAAGGACCCCGCCTCGGAGGCGGACCTGCCCACGAGCGCTTGATGCTGGCGAACCTGGCTACCGCCCTGTTCACCCACGGACGCATCCAGACCACCGAGACGAAGGCCAAGCGCCTGCGTCCCTTGGCTGAGCGCATGGTCACCTTCGCAAAGCGCGGTGACCTGCACGCCAGGCGTCGCGTGATGACAATCATCCGTGACAAGTCGGCTGTGCACAAGCTCTTCATGGAGATCGCCCCTCTGGTTGACAAGCGTGAAGGTGGATACACCCGCATCGTCAAGACCGGTTACCGCAAGGGTGACAACGCCCCCATGGCAGTGATCGAGCTCGTTCTCGCGCCCGTGAACCCGTAGCCAAAGACCAAGAAGGCCAAGCCTGAGCCCGAGAAGCCCACTGTTGTTGCCGCAGAGGCAGCCACTGAGGTTGTTGAAGAGCTCGACACGGTTGAGGCTGCTGAGGAGACCACGGAATCAGTGGAGGTAGCGGTGGAAGAGACCACCGAAGCCCCCGCAGAGGACGTTGTTGAGGAAGCTCCTGCGGCCGACGAGGCACCAGCTGAGGAACCCGCTGCGGAAGAACCAGCAGCTGAGGAACCAGCAGCTGAGGCCGCTGATGAGGCTCCTGCAGAAGAAGAGTCCAAGTAGTTCAGAGTTTCTACCCTCGGCTCTACACTGTCTGAGGTGAGAACCCGGCTTCGTATTGACCTCGCCTATGCGGGCGGCGGTTATTCAGGCTGGGGTATTCAACCCCGCTTGAAAACCGTGCAGAACGAGCTGGAACAGGCTCTAGCCACAACGCTTCGGATTGATCGCTCTCTAGTTCGCACCGTGGTCGCCGGGCGCACTGACGCTGGGGTTCACGCGCTCGGGCAAGTGTGTCACTTTGATCTTCCCGAAGGGGTAGAGCTCAGCACCGCGGGGCTGGCGAACCTGGGCAAGAAGGTTCAGGGCGCCCTACGCCAGGAACCGATCACCATCAAAGGGATTTCACTCGCCCCCGAAGGGTTCGACGCGAGGTTTTCCCCTCTGTCTCGGACCTACCAGTACCGGATCGCTGACTTGCAGGCGGTGAACAATCCTCTGCACCGCGCCTTCACCGTTCAGAACACCTACCCGCTCGATTTTGACGCCATGGTGGAGCTCGGGCACCAACTCGTGGGGCTCCATGATTGGGCTGCGTTTTGCCGACCCCGTGTTGGCGCAACAACTATCCGTGAGCTTCAGTCTTATGAGTGGGTCCGTGATCACGACGGGGTCATGGTCGCAACGATCACCGCCGATGCTTTTTGTCACTCCATGGTGCGCGCACTAGTGGGAGCTGCAGTGGCTGTGGGGCGCGGAAAACTCACCATCGCGCAGGTCCTGGCCATTCGCGAGGCGAAGAAGAGGACGAGTGACTTCGTCATCATGCCTCCACACGGGCTGGCGCTCGTGTCGATTGCTTATCCGGACGACGCGGAGCTAGCCGAGCGAGCTGCTCTGACGCGGAACAGGAGAGCTGCTGACCCGGATTGACCCCTGTGGTTATGTCCTCTAAGCTGGGAGGCTGGTGCCAGTCGCCGACTGTGCACTTGGTTGAGCCCTCCACCGGGTAGTTCTCTGACGAGAACGCCCACCGGAGTGGGATTCACGAACTCCTCGAACCGTAAAGGAATGTCGCATGACGCGCACATTTTCACCCAAGCCTGCTGATGTTCAGCGCAACTGGCTGGTAATCGACGCCACTGACGTGGTTCTGGGACGCCTTGCGTCCCACACCGCCGCTCTTCTGCGCGGCAAGCACAAGCCGACCTTTGCTCCTCACATGGACATGGGCGACCACGTCATCATTGTGAACGCGGAGAAGGTTGCGCTCACAGGGTCCAAGTTGACTCAGAAGATGGCCTACCGCCACTCGGGTTTCCCGGGCGGACTCACCGCCACCAGCTATGCAGATCTTCTGGAGAAGAACCCCGTTCGTGCCGTGGAAAAAGCGGTTCGCGGAATGCTCCCTAAGAACACCCTTGGTCGCGCCCAGATGGACAAGCTCAAGGTCTATGCGGGTGCCGATCACCCTCACCAGGCTCAATTGCCTAAGCCCTACTCTCTCGACCAGATCGCGCAGTAGCGCTAGAGCCTTAAGGACATAAAAAATGGACAAGCCAGAAGAGACCGTGGAAGCCGCAGCACCTGTGGAGATTCCCGAGACTTACACCACCGAGACTCCTGCTAACACAGTTGTTGAGAAGAAGCCCCGCCCTGCCCTCACCGTGGGTGGCAACGCTGTGGGCCGCCGTAAGCAGGCAATTGCCCGCGTTCGCTTGGTTCCAGGCACTGGAAACTACACCGTGAACGGCCGCACACTTGAGCAGTACTTCCCCAACAAGCTTCACCAGCAGCTAATCAACGACCCGTTCACGGTTCTTGACCTTGGTGGCAGCTACGACGTTGTCGCACGCATCACCGGCGGTGGCCCCTCCGGCCAGGCTGGTGCACTGCGTCTGGGTATCGCTCGTGCGTTGAACCTGATCGACGAAGAGAACAACCGTCCCTCGCTCAAGAAGTCTGGATTCCTCACCAGGGATTCACGTGTGAAAGAGCGTAAGAAGGCCGGTCTCAAGAAAGCCCGTAAGGCACCTCAGTACTCGAAGCGTTAATCGCTTCCACGACGGGTCGCACCGATGGGTCGCTTATTTGGCACCGACGGGGTCCGGGGTCTCGCCAATGGCGAGCTCACCGCGGACCTTGTCGTGCGCCTATGCCAAAGCGCTGCCGTTGTGCTCACCAAGGGTCGTCACGCCGAGGAGCTTAAGGCTGAGGGCCGCAGACCCAGGGCCGTTGTGGCACGAGACCCCAGGGTCTCAGGCCAGTTTCTGGCTTCCGCCGTATCGGCGGGGTTAGCTAGCTCGGGTATCGATGTCTTTGACGCGGGTGTCGTTCCCACGCCTGCGGCAGCCTTCCTCGTGAAGGACGGCAATTTTGATTTTGGTGTGATGGTTTCCGCCTCTCACAACCCAGCACCGGACAACGGAATCAAGTTCTTCTCTTTTGGTGGGACAAAGCTCCCCGACGAGGTCGAAGACCGTATCGAAGCAGCGATGTCGGAGCCACCGCTTGCTCCCACGGGCGATGGTGTGGGACGCATTACCCGCTTTGCGGATGCGGAAGACCGTTATGTCCTTCACCTGCTGGCGGCTCTAGATCGCAGCCTTGAAGGACTCCACGTTGTCGTTGACTGCGCCCACGGCGCAGCCTCTGGTATTTCCCCTCGCGTGTTCCGTGATGCGGGCGCAACGGTCACAGTAATTGGTAGTGAGCCCGATGGTTTGAACATCAACAAGGGCTACGGATCCACTCACCTGGAGCCACTCCAGGAAGCGGTGCTCTCCCTCGGAGCCGATTTTGGCATTGCCCACGATGGTGACGCCGATCGGGCGCTAGCGATTGATCACCTCGGACGCGTTATTGATGGCGACCACATCATGGCCATCCTTGCGGTGTCCATGAAGGAGGCTGGGACCCTAGCGAGGGACACCCTGGTCGCCACGGTCATGTCGAACCTGGGCCTTCGGAAGGCGATGGAGGCCCACGGGATTGCTCTCAAGGAGACCGCGGTTGGTGACCGCTATGTGTTGGAAGAGCTTGCTGCCGAAGGCCTGAGCCTTGGAGGAGAGCAGTCCGGTCACATCATTATGAGTAAGCACGCGACCACCGGTGATGGCATCCTGACGGGCCTTCAACTGGCCAGAGAGGTTGTTCGCACCGGGCGCACGCTGGCTGAGCTCGCTGATGTCATGGACGTGTTCCCCCAGGTCTTGAAGAACGTGTCTGGAGTTGATCGCTCCCGTTTGGCCAAGGACGAGGTTGTCGCTGCGACTGTTGCGGCAATTGAAGCCGAGCTTGGCGATAGTGGTCGGGTGTTGTTGAGGCCCTCTGGCACCGAAGCGCTCGTGCGGGTCATGGTTGAGGCCGCCGATGAGCACACCGCCCACCAGATGGCAGATCGCCTGGTGGAGGTCGTTCGAACTCAGCTGGCGATCTAAATACGCCGCAGAGAAATCTTGTTGACTCGGTGGTCTGAGTCTTTCTGGAGGACCAGAGATGCACGGGGCCTGGTGGGCAAAATATTGTCGTGCAGGTTTGGCTCATTGATGGTGCTCCAGAGCCGCTTAGCCTCGGCGCGAGCTTCGGCCTCACTCAGGCTTGCATAGCGGTGGAAGTAGCTGCGAGGGTCGCTAAATGCGCCTTGCTGAAGGTGGAGAAAGCGCTCCTCATACCAGGCAGCGATATCTGAAGTCCTCGCGTCGACATAGATGCTGAAATCAAAAAGGTCGCTCACGGCGAGAGCCGAGTTTGTGGCCGGTGGAGCCAAGACGTTGAGTCCCTCGATGATGACGATGTCGGGGTGGGAGATCTCTTCGGTTTGGTCGGGAACCCTGTCATAGAGCAGGTGTGAATAGACCGGGGCGGCAACGGGGGAGACGCCGCTCTTAATCCGCGACACAAAACGCAGTAAAGCCCGTCGGTCATAGCTTTCCGGGAAGCCTTTGCGCTCGAGCAGCCCCTTTTTCTTGAGCTCTGCCAGGGGAAGCAAGAATCCATCTGTGGCGATCAAAGCGACGTTCGGGGTGTCGGGGTTTCTCTCGAGCAAAGTTTTCAGAACTCGAGAAGTGGTGGATTTGCCGACAGCGACGCTGCCGGCAATTCCGATGATGAAGGGGGTGTGGCGGAGATCATCACCTAGGAACTGCCGGGTCATGTAGTGGAGGTGGCGTGAGCCCTCCACGTAGAGGGCCAACAGTCTCGCCAGTGGTTGATAGACCTCAGTGACTTCATTCGCATCGAGCATGTCGCCGGCGGAGCGCACCCGCGCAAGATCATCCTCCGTGAGTGGCAGAGGTGAACGAGGGGCAAGCTCTGCCCAACTGGCTCGGTCATAGTCAACAAACGGGCTGCCGTTGTCGAGACCGGTGGACGCGTGGGCCATCACACCAGGGTAGTGCGCCGGCTCTCTGGACGCCCATCGCCTAGACTCGCAGTCATGTGTGGAATTGTCGGCTACGTCGGTGAGAGGTCCTCTATTGAGGTCCTTCTTGGCGGTCTGAGGCGCCTCGAATACCGCGGTTATGACTCCGCCGGTGTCGCCATTGTCACCCCGAATCAAGGCTTGGTTTCTCACAAGCGCTCCGGAAAACTCGGCATTCTGAGTGACGATTTAGGCCAGCAGCCGCTGCCTGAAGGCCACACCGGTATTGCGCACACCAGGTGGGCGACCCACGGTGGTCCCACTGATGGCAATGCCCACCCTCACCTCGGTGATGGGGGCAAATTGGCATTGATTCACAACGGCATCATTGAAAACTTCCACGAGCTCAAGCAGGAGCTGCTTGCCGAGGGCGAAGAGTTCCTGAGCGAAACCGATTCCGAGGTTGCAGCCCTGATGGTGGGACGCAGTTACCGGCAACACGGCGATCTCACCAAGGCCATGCAAGAGGTTGTTGCACGCCTTGAGGGCGCGTTCACCCTGTTGGTCGTCCACCAGGACGAACCAGGGGTCGTCGTGGGCGCTAGGCGCAATTCGCCATTGGTGGTGGGGCTTGGCGAGGGAGAAAACTTCCTAGGCTCCGATGTTGCCGCCTTTGTTGCCTACACAAAGAAGGCCATGGCGCTTGGTCAAGACCAGATTGTCACCCTGCGCTCCACAGAAGTCAGTGTGATCACCTTCGATGGTGACCCCGTTGAGGCAGCACCCTTCGAGATTGACTGGGATGCCTCTGCAGCTGACAAGGGTGGTTGGTCAAGCTTTATGGCCAAGGAAATCTCTGAAGAACCAGAAGCCGTGGCCAACACCATTCGCGGACGCCTTGGCGAGGACGGAACAGTCGTTCTCCCGGAACTCGATGGGCTGATTGGGGATGGCAGCGCCATCAATCGAATTATCTTTGTCGCCTGTGGGACGGCTGCTTACGCCTCCATGGTGGGCGTCTACGCGATTGAAAAGTGGTCGGGTATTCCGGTTGCGCTTGAGCTCTCCCACGAGTTCCGTTACCGCGAGCCAGCTATTGACGAGCACACCTTGATTGTCTCGGTTAGCCAGTCTGGTGAAACCATGGACACCTTGATGGCCGTGCGCTACGCGGCAGAGCGCGGGGCTAAGACTCTCTCGATTTGTAACACCCAGGGCGCCACCATTCCCCGTGAATCCGGTGCCGCGCTCTATACCCACGCGGGACCGGAGGTGGCTGTTGCCTCCACGAAAGCGTTCCTGGCCCAGGTTGTGGCCTGCTACCTGCTTGGCATGTATTTAGGGCAAGCCAGAGGCTTGCTCAGTGCCAAGGAATCAGCGGCGCTTGCCGATGACCTTCATAAACTTCCTGGCCAGCTAGAGGAAATGGTCACCACCGGTCCTCGCATCCAGGAG
>JAIOWV010000009.1 GCA_021741945.1 Pontimonas sp. | reverse complement strand
AACTTCCGATAACAATGAGGGATTCCGCAAAAAAGGTCGAGTAATCAGTGTTGCGATTTGTTCTTCGTAAAGCCAGACGCCGAAAGCCCGTTGTGCTTGTTGAGCTTGTCGGGAACAAGTATTTCCACCGAATGCAGGCCACGATTGCGGAGATCTACAGGCAGCGCCACAACGCACGAGTGATCGGTTACAGGGGCGTATCTCCCCTTGCTAGCTTGTTCACTCTGATTCTTTCTGCGGCACGTTATCTCCTGCGAGCCCTGCTCGGACGCTTCCCCGAGGGGCAGCGTTGGGCCTCGGGCGTGCGACAGGTTCATTTTATTCTGCTCGACCATAAGGAGATTAGAGGTGCGAGAAACGTCGCGCTCCCGACGACGTTGTCTGAACTCGAAAACTTTGTCATCGATGGAATCCTAGTCGGGGACCTAATTTATGATCATTTCTGCAAGTCCCACCAGAAGGTATCCCCCGACCTCGCAAGTACCGAATTCAGTATTTTCTTTCGAGAATCAGTGGCGATGTTCTCGCACTGGCAGAACTTCTTTGACCGAAATGAGGTGGTTGCTGCAATCGGTAACCCCGTTTACCGTCAAGGTTTTGTCGCCAGAATTGCGATACACCGAGAGATCCCCTTCTTCTTCGGGGGCGAAAACCAAGTCGAACGGCTCTCCATTGGCCACATGTACGGCGACACGATGTGGGAGTGGTATCCGGAAATTTTCCGCTCCCTAACGTCAACTGAACAAGTAGATGGCTTGGAGGCGGCGCGGGAAACCAGGAGAAAACTACTCCAGGGAGAACTTGACCGATTGCCCTACCACGAGTACCTAAACCCGAACCACTTCAGGAACTCACCGTTCAAGGTGAAGATAACGGACCCAAATCGTCCGGGTATTGTCATCCTTACCCACGACGTTTTCGACAGTACCCACGAGTGGGGAAACCATTTTCAGACCGACTATTACCAGTGGTTGGTCGCAATATGCCAACTATCCACGACGATCGAGGCCAATTGGTTCATCAAGAATCACCCCGTTGAGCCCGCGGCGGCAACCGAGCAAGTCAAGGCACTGTTGGAAGATTTTCCGCACATAGTTCTTCTTCCTCCCTCTATAAACCCAGCCCAACTATTCTCTTCCGGAGTCCGATTTGGACTCACAGTGAATGGCACCCCAGCATCTGAATACCCGACATTTGGGATGACGATCATTAATGCATCGAAGAGAACCCCCCATTCCAGGTATAACTTCTCGGTTCACCCGGACTCGATGAACCACCTCGAGTTTCTACTTCGTAACCTCGTTGAGAACAATCAGATTGACGAGGAAGAACTGAATGAGTATTTCTTCATGAGGTGGATTTTTGGTCACCAACCTATTTTCGACGCTCAGCTCGAACCGGACACAGGCTTCCTATCTTCAAGGACTCACGGTTCGAAAAGCGAGAAAGTTGCATCATCCGCAGACTTCCTCAGAGTTTCGGACTTTATCGAATCATCTGCGGATTGGCTGGTGCGAGGATACAAAATCTCGAGGACACAATCGGGGATTGAGGTTCTCCGAGAACCAAGTGACACCAACCGGTAATTGCGTCCTGGCCTAAGCCGTCAATCGGTAGAGCCAAAAAGCCATTCGATCGTAGGGATCTTCCGGGACCCCTATCCTGAAGGCTCTAGGCCCGTGGACAAATTCTAGAGGGTATTTTGCAACCAATCGATAGCGGTCCCCATCCAACCAAGAATCATAATTGCGCCGATAGGTCCGCAAGTCGGGGTCGTGAGAGTACAAACGCTCCTCATCCGAACGGTAGTCAAAATCAAGAACGGCAACCAGCCCACCCCGCGCAATAATCCTGTTAAGTTCATTCCTGACATCAGATATGGCAGCGGGTTCAACGTACATGAGGCACCAACCGAAAAAAACAACTGACGCTGAATGATTCCCTAACCCTGTGTCATGCGCGGTTCCAACCCGCAAATCTGGGTTTCCTTGCCAGAGCTGCTTACCTTCCGCTACAGACAATGCCGAGGGGTCTATCCCCACACCTTCGCACCCTAGACTTTGAGTGATTCGTCGTAAACGATCCCCTCTTGATGACCCGATTTCAACAACGAGTGTGTGTTCATTTACGTCGAGTAATTCCTGACAGAGGGCGACTAGGTTTGTCTCGAATAAATCGGGGTTCGGATTGAATGGTCTCCCGTGAAGAAACCGTTTGTACCAGTTATCTCCTTCCCCGGAGAGAAAAGCGTCAGCCTGAAAAACGGAAGCCTCCACGAAATTACCCTTTCCCCTAAAACGGCTCAAAGCTTGTGCAACCGTAAACCTTCGATGTCCAAGGTCAAACCGGCTCGAGCTCGAATCTCCAGCTAATCCAATCAGTTCTTGCGTCGGAATACGGGCTGGACCGGAAGATCTTGAATATCTTCCAGGACAGAATCTCGTTTTATTGACTCTGCAAGCCCCCGAATCGATTGGTCTATTGCCACTGAGGTTTTCGCCACGACTCGGTTCCGGTGTGCCCCCGCCACAGAAAAGAGATGCTGTGAGAGGAGAACACCATTTTCAATCATCAACCACATGAACCTTGTTTTTGCGCGGAAATCGACCTCGCCATCGGGACCAAGAATCGATATGTTCGGGGATATCGGAAGACCCCCGACTTTCAGGCGAGCGCCAATTCCGTGATAGTCAAAAGCACCAGCCATAGCTTCAACGATTCTCCTCATCACCCGCTCGTTTTGACGAAAAATCGTCCCGCTTCGCAGTTCGCTAATCGTAGCAAGTCCAGCGGCCAAGCCGACGCGCTCCGACCCGTAGGTGGAACTCATGAGGAAGGTCCGATCCTCGGAATGCCGAATTCCTCCGAGCTCCATGACGTCTCTGCGTCCCACAAGCGCGCTCAGAGCGTATCCGTTAGCTATAGCCTTGCCGAAGGTCGATAGGTCAGGCCGGACATCGAAGAGTCCTTGGGCCCCCGCGATGTGCACCCGAAATCCGCTTACAGTTTCGTCAAAAATGACCAGGGCGCCGTGCTCATGGGCAAGCGCGATCAAACCCCTCAAAAATTCAGGCGAAGTCGAGAACTTGCCGAGTGGTTCAAGGACGACTGCGGCGACCTGATTAGGGTGGGCCTTGAGCTGGTTCTCTAAATCTCCCAGGTCTCCGTACTTGAAAGTTTTCGTGAGTTGCTTGACAGCTGTTGGAACGCCGCGGTCCATCACCGTGGACCCAATAAACCAGTCATGAATACCAAGAAAATCAGGTTCGTCAGACCGCAGTATCAAATCGCGTCCGGTGGCACTTCTAGCAAGCCGAACCGCAGCGGCTGTCGCGTCGCTCCCGTTTTTGCCAAATTTCACCATCTCGGCACTTGGGACAACCGAAGCGATTAACCGAGCCAAAATAGCCTCTTCAGGAACAGGCCGGCTCATATTTACCCCGGACCGGAGCGCACTAATCACCGCTCGATCAACCTTAGGGTGAGCGTGTCCAAGCGACACCGAGCGAAGAGCCATACCCCAATCGATGAATCTGCGCCCAGTGGTATCCCAGACATAGGCGCCTTTGCCGCGAGAGAGAGACTTCGGTGCGTTGGCCGGAAAAGTGTCATCCCCTCGCGAGTAGGTGTGGGCTCCCCCGGGGATCAGCGAGTGAATGTCCGTAATCAAACCGTCCTTCTTGACAACCACGGTCAGCCTTTCGCTGGGGCTCGCTGAATGTTCATTTGCAAAACTAGACTAATGGCGATTGTTGGCAGCGCGCGCTATCTTGAAGCATGCGTTCTAAACCCAAGGTTTCCGCCATAATTCCTGCGCGAGGCGGCTCGAAGGGAGTTCCTAACAAGAATCTCCAACGAATTGGCGACCGTTCACTCGTGGGTCGAGCGGTCGATGTCTGCCAGCGCGTGCCCGAGATAGGCGAGATTTTTGTATCGAGTGACAGCGACGCTATTCTTCGTGAAGCGAACTGTTATGGGGCGCATGGGCTCCTTCGGCCGCGCGACTTGGCGCTCGATAGCTCGACATCGGAAGAAGCGATTTCTCATTGGTTGGAAGGATTGGTAAATAGGCCTGAAATTGTAGTGTTCGTCGAATGTACTAGTCCGTTTATACGTCCCGAAAGCATTTCGGCGGGTATCGCTTTAGTTGAAGATAAGCAGTTTGATTCGGTCTTCTCCGCCGCCCCGACCGATGAGCTGCTTTGGGAGGAGGACGAAACTGGGCTCTTTGCTCCCATTGCCCACAATCCCTACCGACAGACGCTCCGCCAGGAACGCAAGGCCCGATTCGTCGAAACAGGTGCATTTTTTGTATTCCGTGCAGAGGATTATCTTCGGGAAAAATGCCGGTTTTTTGGAAGAATCGGTGCGGTGGTAGTCGACCCACGACATGCGATCGAAATCGATGAACCGTGGCACCTTGACCTTGCTAGGCTCATCGAGGGCTCTGATCTCTGGAAATAGTCGCATGAGAGCCTAGACCAGTCACGAAGGTTGGTTCTCTCGGTCCCCGATCAAAGCTTAGTTAGAGGAAGAAATTGACCCACATAATCGCTGAAGCAGGCATAAATCACAACGGGAACCTCGAAACAGCAAAACGTCTAGTGGCGGCCGCCAAGGCCGCCGGGGCGGATTCCGTGAAGTTTCAGAAGCGGAACCCAGAGGTCTGTGTTCCGATCGCGATGAGAGAGTCCCCCCGCGACACCCCTTGGGGGAGCATGCCTTATCTCGAGTACAAACATCGTCTCGAGTTCGGCATGGACGAGTTTAGGGAACTGGACAGCTACGCCCGGGAGGTCGGAATACCTTGGTCGGCCTCTGCGTGGGATTTCGACAGTCTCTCATTTCTTGACAATTTTGAGCTTCCGTACCACAAAGTTGCCTCCGCACTGAACACCCACTTGAGTTTCGTTGAGGAGGTTGCTCGACGGGGACTCCCCACACTCATGTCGACGGGAATGATCGACCTGCCGACTTTGGACAAGAGTGTCGAGGTTTTCCTCCGACACAACGAAAAGCTGACGCTCCTTCACTGTGTGTCCACCTATCCGGCAGCAGAATCAGAGTTGAACCTTCGCAAAATTGAGACACTACAGGCTCGATATGGGCTTCCAATTGGTTACAGCGGCCACGAATCGTCTGTTTCCCCTTCAGTTATAGCCGCTGTTCTTGGGGCCGCTGTCATCGAGAGGCATTTCACCTTGGATAGATCGTCCTGGGGAACTGATCACGCTGCTTCGCTCGAACCCTCTGGTTTTGCGAACATGGTAAACATGATTCGCAAAATCCCCTTGGTATTGGGCGATGGCCAGGAACACGAAATCCCTGGGGAGAGTGCAGTCGCGGAGAAACTCCGCTACTGGGAAGCAGGGCCTGCCTAGCTATGAGACTTAAGCACAAGTCGGTGCTCGTCTCGGGTGCGGGAGGTCTGCTCGGATCAGGTTTTGTAGTGGCATGTCTGAAAGAGGGCGCGCGCGTAACCGCGGTTGACATTGATGCGGTGGCGTTGGAACGCCTCTCTGACAGCCTTACGGAGCAGCACCGCAAGAGGTTTTTGGCGCAGACAGCGGACATCACGAGCGAAAGCTCCGTTGAGGCTCTATTTGAAAAAATTCCTAGCGAGTTTTCGCCTAACGCTCTGGTGAACAACGCAGCCATTAACCCTAGAGTCGAAAAAGGCGAGATGGATCGAAATCGAATAGAGGACATCACTAAGGAGCGCTGGGATTTCGAGTTCAGTGTGGGGCTCTGGGGGCCGTTCGTTCTGTCGAGGGCTTTTGGACTGCGCGTTATTTCCAACCGGCAGACCGCGACCATCGTAAACATTGGAAGCGACTACGCTCACATCGCGCCAAACCAAAATATTTACAGAGAAGAACCTTCGGACTCTGGCCAAGCGCTCAAACCAGTTACCTATCCAGTCATGAAACATGGGGTGGTTGGCCTGACCCGTTATCTTTCGACCTACTGGGGCCGCTCCGGGATTCGAGTCAACACCTTATCTCCGGGTGGAATCGCGAATGGCCAGACTGAGACATTTGTCTCATTACTTTCAGAACAAATCCCACTTGGACGCCTTGCGACATCCGACGAGCTAAGTGGTGCTCTGGTTTATCTTCTGTCAGACGAATCAAGTTACGTCACTGGCGCTGAAATTATTGTCGATGGGGGGCGTCAGATCTGGTGATTCCCTGCGGGGATTACCACCCTGGTGCCACACCGACCTCGGAACTTTTAGACTCTTCGGAAAGCCGTTAAGGTCGAAAACTTGAATGAACAAATAGACCACTGCGGTGATGGAAACGCGCAAGAGAGTATCCAAGCGTGGTGAGCTCTGTAATCGCTCGCTTAACAGCGGGGTCATTGAACGGTTCGAAAATGCTACCCGAGTGATTAACTGGAAGTATTTCTACAAGCATGACCTCAATCGGGTAGCGGTCAAAATCGTGCGAAACGACCACATCAAGGTCTCCCCCCTCTACGTCGATGTTACAAAAATTAATCACTCTTGGCTCGACGCCGAGGCGCTCCAGCGCCTCGTGCAAGGGCCGTTTCTGCAACCGTTCCACCAACGGGCGGCCGAAGCCCTGGTTTTCGAGCATTCCGAGTGCCGACTTATCTGCCGTGCTGACTAGTCCCTCCTCGAAACGAAAGAACTCAACAACGCCGGGGGAACCGATTAGCTGTCGGGCCGAAAGTACACCCGGGCGTGCCCGCCGGAATTCCTCTGGAACAGCTGCGGTCACATCAAAACACGCTCCCGTCCATCCGGCTGCCGCGAGCCGCGCAGTGACAGAAAACCGAAAAGGATGATGCGCTCCAATATCAACATAAAATCCTTGCCGCGCTTCGAGCTCGGAAATTAAGATGTCCTCGCCCCCCTCCGAGAAGCTAAGGGCGGGCGTGAACCCATGGCGGACAGACTGACTCAGAAGCTCCACTAAATTGGCCATCTGTCTCGATGTCCTCCCCGCGGAAACCGTCACCAACACAAGCAGCCTCGACAACGCGACCAAGAACTTGAGTTGGGCCACTAGCTTGGACAGCAAACCTCTGATTCTGGGCACAAGTCAATGCTAGTGGAATGGCCCGCGGGCATACTGGCCGACAGTACCTTGCCACAGCAAGCTTCCACCCTCATACGGCTGGACGGCGAAGGCTCGGCGTCTGAGTGACCACCAAAACAGAAGCAGCGGCCCAGGTTCCAAAACCCCCTCTAGTCAGCCGCGTTGGGAAAGACTGGATTCGCCACAGCAGTCAGCGCCTCGTGGCGTAGCATTGGGGTGGCCTTTTGTCTTGTTGCCCACGGTGTGAGGAATAGTATGCGTGACCTTGTGGCTAGAGTGCTGCTGCACGTGCTTGGACGCTGGCGCGACGAGGAGGCAAGGTCCTTTGTGCTCCATAAAGCCGGGCTTGTGCACGCCTTTTCTAAAGAAGTTGACCTATTAATTCGGTCTGCAGCAAGAGCGCCCACACTGAAATCAAACGGGAAAAGGGTGATTTTCCCTACCGGCTACTATTTTTCTCCTCGCTCGATGTTTCTGGACGCTTTGTTTGCAATTCATCTGCGTCTTCGGGGATTTACTGTCGTCGGGCTCTCAGCGGGAGAGTTCTTTGAAAATGAATGTCCGCTGTTCGAGCCCTATCGTCGACCCGAACGGCTGAGGAAAAATCGCATGGTTGAGCGCACCGTCTGGCGCAGACTACTCGGGATGGAATTAATCGATATAGGAAGGTTTGAACGAAAGAGCGATCGACGGTGGGCGCTCGAAGTTATCGCCTCAAACGACACCGTAGCTCAGATGACGAAGATAGAAGTCGAGGGTTTCGCTGTCGGTCGTGAGGCTGCCTTGGTAACAATGAACATGGCAAACCTTCCCGCTCTGACCGACGACGATGAGACGCGACTAAGGCTCAAAAACCACTTGCTAAACGTGTTGCGTTATTTCCGGGCAACAACACGACTCTTCGATGAAACACAGTACGACGTCTTGTTGAGCCAGTTCCCTTTCTATTACAAGTGGTCAATCCCGCATCAAATAGCAGAGAGCAGATCAATTCCTGTCTACTCCTACACCCCGGGCGAACAGGAAGGCACGGTCATCTTCGCAAAGTCCCCGAGGTTTTTTCAAGGTGTTGATGCGAAACCAGAGGAGCAGATTGCACAAGGCCTTTCAATCGCCCAGGCAAATCAATCGAACTCGCCCTCAGCGATGTTCAACGCATTTATTAAGTCGGACAAGCGACTCGGAATCAGCGTCGATAGTAGCAATGAGTGGAAAAAAAGTCTTCGGCCAGAGAGGAGGACTCTAGAGCCAATCGAAGCGGTTCCCCAGGAGCTCCTCAAGCGCCGAATCTTCGTTCCACTAAATGTCCATTGCGATCTCGTGACTCTTCAGGGTTCGCCACTGTTTGATAACTATTTGGAATTTTTGGCCGAAATCGTGCGACTGAGCAAGCGCTTTGAATCGACTCTCCAGTTCATCGTGAAAGCGCACCCCGCGGAGCGGCTTTATGTTGGCGACGCTCGCTGGAGAGGCTGCGCCGAACTCCTGACCGAACTAGGTTGGCCAGATGCTGGGGACTCGGTCGTCATTCCTCACACCTCGAATGTCCCAGCAGATGAGTTGTGGTCACAGGCTGACGCCGTCCTGACTTGGACATCAACAGTAGCGCTGGAAGCGGCAGCCAATGGTCTCCCAGTTATCCAAGTCGGCTATTCGCATCTGTATGAAGCGAATTTCTTGCTCAAGCCAAGGAATCTGGGCGAACTCGACGATTTAATGACTCACCTCGCATCCAGAAAGCCCCTTAACTCCATGCTCGCAACCGACTTTGTGGTTTCTGCGGCTGCCTACGGCCTAAGCCACTACGCATGTTCGCAGATGGACATCCCGTTCCTGCGGGGTACCGAAATATCTCGCAACCCGCTGCGTGAACATACGAGTGTTGAAGAGTTGGTTCACTTCAACAAACTTCGCGAAGCGATCGAGCGCGTAGAAAAATCAGAAAGAATCTTCCCGATTACGCCTGGCCCCGGGCCGAAGCGATTTGAGACATAAAATTTCCAAATCAGTCTTTTAGCTCTCCTGACCAATTACCGCCCAGGCGAGTTCCAACCGTCGGCAGATCTCCTGAACATCATGCAGTTCAAGAAAACTCGACGATGGCATACAAAGGCCGCGCGCGGATTCCGTTGTGGAAACCTCGTACTTCTCGCCCGGAATCGCATATTTGTCATAGGCGGGCATCACATGTAGTGGATAGAAATAAGGTCGCGCTTCGACGCCTAGCTCCAATAGGAATGAAATTAGCCGGTCCCTTACAGGCGCGCTTTCTGGCGAAAGCCGAAACTCGCTCAACCAATGAGAGTCCACGCGGTTTTCGATGACGGGTTCAACGTCGAACTCAAACTGAGGCTGAGACGACAGAATACTGCGGTAGTGACCAAAAACCCTTTTTCTCCCCTCCACAAGTGTATCGAGCCTCTCAACTTGAACCCGACCCAGGGACGCCTGGAGGCCCGTCATCCTGTAGTTGTGGCCAACAATCTCATGCCAATACCTTTTCTCTGGCACCATGCCATGATCGCGAATGATTGCGCCACGTTCCAAGGCTTTTCTGTCTTTGAATACGACAAAACCCCCCTCGCCAGTCGTTAAAGTCTTGTTGGCAAAGAAGCTGAAAGTGCCGGCATCACCGAACGACCCGACCTGTTTTCCGTCTACAAGCGTTCCGATAGCCTCCGCGCAATCCTCAACCACCAGAAGCCCGTGGTCGCGGGCAAACAGTAACAAGGCGTCGATATGCGCGGGCTTACCGTAAAGGTGTACGACTAAAATTGCCCTAGTTCGAGGGCTTACCGCGCGCACCAAGCCAGTTGGGTCAAGCCCCAACGAGGCGGTTTCAACGTCGACCAAGACAGGGACGCATCCAACATTGACCACAGCACTAGCGGTGGCACCAAACGTTAGGTCGGGCACCAACACTTCATCGCCAGGCTGAAGCCCGAGGGCGAGCAGCGCGAGTTCGATTGCATCTGTGCCATTCGATACTGCCAACCCTGCTGGCAAGCCCAGCGCATCGGCAAACTCGGCTTCGAATAGTGCAACATCCTGAGACTTTGACGAAATCCATCCCGACGCGGCGGCGACAGAAATAGCATCCGTTTCTCGGGGAGTCAGAAAAGGCTCGGCTAAAGAATACGCCGTAGATCCTCGGCGGGAAACCACGCCGACAAGCGCAAACTCTGAAGTCACCACCGGAATCGCTTCAAAATTGGTCAAAAGGTGCTGCGCCTCCGGCGGCGCATACCCAGCAATCAGGTAGGTGAAGTCGCCGTTCATGAAATCCACTGCCGGAGAGTCCAGGCTCAGACCGCTTAGCAGGCCGCGACGAATGTCGCCGTCGGTAATGACCCCCACGAGCCGTGCGGAGTCGACCACGCAAACGAACTGGGAACCATCTTCAGTCATTCGCTCGATAACAAAACGTAGGACATCTGCTGGCGCCACCGTGACAAAGTCTGTCCTGAACCTGGCTACCGGGTCTCTAGCCATCTCTAACCGCCCCAAACTTTTGAACACAAGCCTCATACATTTGCATAAGCTCACCGTCCGATCGTGGAATTGACTCGATAGAAACGTAGCCCACCAGAGCCGATAGGCCATCCCAGAACCACGCAGTGCGATCGAAGGGTAGGTTGCTGTCGGAAATCCCATCATTGTCGCTCAAGTGGTACCCCTCAACCAAGCCGGACACTTCCCGGAGAATGGAAGCCGCGTCACCGCCGAACGCATTGGCTGAGATTTTGAGATGGCCAACATCAAGTAGAAGGCCTACTTCGCCGCCAAAATCGTCCACAAAAGACAACAATTCTTCTGGCTTGCTCAACAAAAATGGGCTCTCACCGAACTCGTCCAAGTGAACAAGCGAACATGGGTTGTTTTCTAGAAGCAGCCGAACCCCGAGTTTGCTCGCTTCGTCAGCTAGCAGCGCTGTGCTTCTTCGGAAAGTACTCATTGAATCTTTCGTTGAAGCGATCGTTTGCTTGGGAATTCGCTGACCCAGGAGGTTAGGCAGGGGATCGATACGGAACCCAGCGTGGACGCTGACCTCGGCTTGGCCGTAGGAGGCTGCCATGGCAATCAGGCGCTGGACGTGCCGAACGCTGCGATTGAGGACCTCTTCATCGGCGGAAGCTAGATTGAGTACAAACGGATTCTCGTAACTCGGAAAATAGTTGTGAAGCCGAAAACTGCCCCGCCGACCTAACTCAGCAAGTGACCGAGCGTTGTTTGGGTCCCACGGTCCGCCCGATAGTTCGACAGAAGAGATTCCCAGACCAAAGATTTTGAGGGCTGACTCGCGCGCACTCAACGTCGGAAAAACGGCGGTGGAGTCCATTACCCCAGCCCTGGAAGAATTGTGGGACGTCAAGATGCTAGCTGACATGGTTAGCCTCAAGAATCTGCCCGGCATCCAGATTGACCAGCGTTGTCCGACCAGTAAACTCCTCTGCACGGAGGGGGGAAATTCCGTTCCCCGGACGAAGAAAGATCATGTCCGAGTCGCGCAAAATTGAGCCCGCGGGTAGGGCCAGCTTGACGTGAATACTTTTTCGGGACGTCAATAAAAAGTCTCGCTCCTCGCTCAAGGGTCCGACGCGGGGGGCGCCCCACCCCAGCACCGCCTGCTCCAACGATGCGACTAATAGCGAGAGTTCCTCTGGATCAGACGAAGCGGCCTGGTCGGGGCCGGGTAGCGACTTATCCGTGGTGAAGTGGCGCTCAAAAATCCTTGAACCTGCTGCGAACGCCAATGTTGCGGCATGAATCGGGTTCTCGCTGTGGTCAGAGTAACCAACGAGGACGCCATAGGTCTGGCGCAGGAGGGGTATCGTTGAAATGTTTAACGCACTCATTGGGCTTGGGTAGCTTGATACAGCGTGCATGAGAGCTACGTGCTCGGCATTTGCCCGCCGATAATGCTCTAGGGCGCGCGTGATTTCTTCTGAAGTCGAGCCACCAGTCGAGATCAGAACAGGAATTGATGTTGCAGCAATCGCCTCATGAAGCCGCCAATCAATGATGTCGGCAGAGGCTGTCTTTATGACGGGGACCCCCAGCCGGACCAAAAACCTGAGGCTTTCCAGCTCGTACGGTGTAGAGATAAAAGGAATGCCTATCTTTTCTCCATACGCAAACAACTCGGCCTGCTGGTCAAAACTCAAGGAAAGCGCTTCGAGCATCTCGAAATGACTCCGCCCAACGCCGTCTGAGCCACGCTGATACTGCGCCTTGGGCGTATTTCGCGCAACAAACCGTTCAGGTATAAACGACTGGAACTTGACGTAATCGGCCCCTGCAGTGAGCGCGGCGTCCATCATTTCCTTGGCTAGACCAAGGTCTCCGTTGTGGTTTACACCGATTTCGGCGATGACCGTGAACCCCCTACGCGCGATAAGAGGATTGTTCGAGCCTAAAGACATCTCCACTACCTTCCCAAGAAAGTACCGCCTCAGCGACATAAAGATCTAACGCGCTGTCGATATCCACGTTACAGTGCGGCGGAGTCACTACGAATCCGACGCAATCCGCGTAAATCTTTCTACTCTCCAAAAAACGCTCCGAGTTGATTGCGAAGTATGCGCCGGTAGGCGCATACCCTTTGTCGCCGTCCTGACGGCGCTTAACGAGCTCAAGTCCACCAAAAAAGGGTCGAGCAAGCTGACCATCGATCCGCCTTAGCGCGGAGGGGTGAAGATGGGTCTCTCCCACAGAAATTACAGAGTCAATTTCGGCGGAACCAGATGCAATTGTGTCAACCACGGCAGCCAGGTCCCGCAATCTGCGCAAAGGAGAGGTCGGCTGAAGGACAACGACAACCTGGCCCCTGTCGCTGTTAAGGTCGGAACCCTTGGTTAGCTCATAGAAGACGACATCGTCTAAGGTCGCAACGTCGGAGGCAAGGGACGCCGGTCGCAACCCTTCTACTGTTGCTCCAAACTTTTCCGACACCTCGGCGATGCGCTCAGAATCGGTGCTGACAAGAACTTTTGAAAATAATCCGCTCTCAAGGGCGACGCGTATGGACCAAGCAATCAGGGGGAAACCGTTCAACGCGAGTAAGTTCTTCCCGGGAAGCTCCCGAGACCCCCCTCTCGCAGGAATGAGGGCCACGTGGGAGGTCACTTGTGCCTAACGAAGAACCGGCTGGACATGCGCACTCGAAAAGTATAACGGGAGAGAACGGACGTGACGACGACCTCGCATACGAAAAGTGCTTCCTGCCGCGACCAGTGAGAGCACTCGTCAAAACAGAGCGTTCGGTCACAGCTGGGCACCTTGCTCGGCAAGCAGTCATTCGGCATGGCGCAACCATAAGTGCCTCGCGACGGGCTGTCGGTACACCCCCCGGGACTCGAACCCGGAACCCACTGATTAAGAGTCAGTTGCTCTGCCAATTGAGCTAGAGGTGCCAGCAATGCCCTGTCACATTACCAGCTTCAGGCGTCTCCTAGCGACCTGACCGCGTGGTAGGCCTAAGCTGATGGCCAGCGTCATTTAGCTAAATCTTCTGACACCCCTTCGATGCAAAGGACACCACTATGGCCCCCATCAAACTCGTTGAAAATTCCCCAGCCCCCGATTTCACTCTGTCCGACAAGGACGACAACAGTGTTTCTCTCTCTGGCTTCCGTGGTCAGAAGGTCATTCTGTACTTCTACCCAGCTGCCAGCACGCCTGGGTGCACGACCCAGGCGTGTGATTTTAGAGACACCATGGCCTCGCTCCAGAGCGCTGGGTACGTGGTCCTCGGTGTCTCCAAAGACAAGGGTGCGGCCTTGCAGAAGTTCGCGAATGAGGAGAATTTGCCCTTCCCCCTATTGAGCGACCCAGATCTTGCGGTTCATAACGCTTATGGAACCTATGGCGAGAAGTCGATGTATGGGAAAACGGTTGTGGGTGTCATCCGCTCAACGTTTGTCATCGACGAAAACGGCGTACTGACTCATGCCCTTTACAACGTCAAAGCAACGGGTCATGTTGCGGGCCTCAAGGCCAAGCTCGGTCTCTAGCCAGAATCACGCGATGACCCGAGGTGCTTGCTGACCGAGGGTGAGAACAGAAGCAGCGCCAGCGCTACCAGCGCTGGCACAAACAGCCCGCTCCCGATGTCTGGTCTCGCAAAGAGCCCCTGGTTACTTGCGAGCCCAACCGCTGCCTGAAGAATCTGCCAAACAACAGCTGAGCCTCGAGCGAACCATTTTCCCTGGACGAATCCGATGGCGGTGAGGGCTATCCAGGCTGTAGCGGCCAGGGTAATGAGCGCGAGGCCTACCGCCGAGGCAATCGAGTCAGGGCTATCAACTGCTAGTTGGTAGATCAGGAAGCCCGATAGGCCTGACAAAACCAGGGTTTCCGCGACAAGAATCAGGGCAACGACGAGCACTGCGGGAGCTTTGAAAGTTGATGGATTCATGACAGTTTTCTAAAAAATCCTTGATTACCCGGCTGTTTTGTGGGAGTCTATCCCGAGTTGTCGTGGCGTTCACACCGGAGTGGGCCACCTGCATGATCTCCCGGAACCGCACTCTTCACAGCACTTCTGTTGAGTTACCCCGGTTGTCACGAAACCCTCTAGATACCAAGGAGCACCCATGGACTGGCGCGATAAAGCAGCCTGCCTCACCGTTGACCCCGAGCTTTTCTTCCCTGTGGGCAATACTGGCCCTGCCGTCGAGCAGATTGAGCGTGCTAAGTCTGTCTGCTCTCACTGCCCCGTCACCGAGCACTGTCTTCAGTACGCACTAGACACCAACCAGGACTCTGGTGTGTGGGGTGGGCTGAGCGAAGACGAGCGTCGTGCTCTCAAGCGTCGCGCAGCTCGCGCACGTCGCGCTTCCTAACTCGTCGAGGTTGACAGTTTCTCTGCTTTCTTTCCGCCATCTCGTAGCGTGAGGGGATGACTCTTGTGAAGAACCTCATAGTCATCGGCGCAGGCGGACACGCTGGCTCCGTTGCTGACGCAGCACGCTCCGCAGGGTTCACCATTGTTGGTTTCTTCGACGGCTCTACAGACCGGACAACCAGCGGGCGTGAGCCGTTGGACTCGCTCGACGGTATCGACCTAGAGGCAACAGCGTTTGCCCTCGGCATTGGTGCCAACTACTCCCGTGAAGATGCCTGCGCCGCCATCAAAAATTCGTACCCGGGCGCCCGATTCCCGGTAATCGTGCACTCCTCCGCGTGGGTCTCTCCGAGCGCGAACCTCGCCGAGGGCGCGGTAGTGATGAGCATGGCAAGCGTCGGACCGGGTTGCTCTGTTGGACTTGGCTCGCTGGTGAACACCGGCTCGTCCCTCGACCACGATTCCGAGATGGGTTCATTCGCTTCACTGGGGCCAGGAGCCAGGACTGGTGGCAACGTGACTATTGGAGAGCGCACAGTTATCGGTCTCAACGCGGGAATCCTTCAAGGTATCTCGGTCGGTTCAGACACCGTGATTGGCGCTCGTTCGCTCGTCAATAAGGGCATGCCGGACTCGGTTGTTGCATATGGAACCCCTGCCAAGGTGGTGAGACAAAGACAGCGCAACGACCGCTATTACTAAACGTTCGGAACCGCCGCGAGAACATCCTTCTCGTGCAGGTACTGCAGAGGAATCTCGATTGTCACTTCAGTGCCCTCGTCTTCGAGGGTATGCCAGTCGATAGACCCACCAAGTTCGCCTTGAACCAGCGTCCTGACAATCTGGGTGCCTAAGCCCTCCCCCACTTTTCCCTCCGGGAGTCCCCCACCATTGTCCCGAACAGTAACGCTCAGGGTGTCAGCCGTTCGGGCCGAGGTGATCACAACCTCACCATTTGCCTTGCCTGCCAGGCCGTGCTCCACGGCGTTGGTGACTAACTCCGTCAGCACCAAGGCGAGCGGAGTTGCGTATTCGCTCGGCAGAATGCCGAAGGAACCTTCCGAGCGAGGCTTCACCACCTGGGAGCCACTAGAGGCAACCTCAGCGACCAACATCAATACTCGCTCAAACACCACATCAAAGTCGACGCTCTGGCTCAGTCCCTCCGACAGGGTGTCGTGGACCACGGCAATTGCGGCCACGCGGCGCATGGCTTGGCCAAGTGCGTCTTTTGCCACATCGCTATGGGTTCTGCGGGACTGAATCCGTAGCAAGGACGCGACCGTTTGGAGATTGTTCTTTACCCGGTGGTGAATCTCACGGATGGTGGCGTCCTTCGTGATCATTTCCCGCTCGCGCATTCTCACCTGCGTCACGTCACGAACCAGGACGATGGCACCAATTCGCTCGCCGGCGTTCTTGAGCGGAATGGCTCGCAGGGTGATGGTGACCCCCTCTGATTCCACATCAGTCCGCCACGGCGCGCGGCCGGTCACGACGAGTGGCAACGACTCATCAACAATCAAAGTGCCCTGCAGCATCCCTGCTGTCACCTCGGCGAGAACAGTCTGCTCAAGCTCTCCGTCGAAACCCATGCGACGAAAGGCGGAAAGCGCATTAGGGCTTGCAAAGGTGACCTTTCCCCCCACATCCAAGCGAATCAGGCCGTCCGAGGCTCGTGGTGCGCCCTGGGCGGGAGCGCTCGGGGCATTCGGGTCAGGAAAGACGCCGTCAGCAACCATCAAGAAAAGGTCATTGGCGCACTCATTGAAGGTGAGTTCCTGGCGGCTGGGGATACGTGAGTCGCTGAGATTCGTGTGCCGGGTGAGGACGGCAACTACGGGTTGCTCAGAGTCTGTGCCATCGGATCGGAGCGCTTTCCTAATCGGAACGGCTCTGATCTTTGTGGGAGACATTTCATAGCTGTGGGGGACTTTGGAATCCACAATGGTGCCCGTCTTAAATGCTTCTTCCACCAGAGGAAGCCACTCCGGCCTAATGGCTGAACCCACGACATCCCGGTAAAAAAGCGTTGCCGCTGAGGAGGGACGCAGGTGAGACACCGCGAGAAAGCCACCCGTCTTGGTCGGCGCCCAGATGACGATGTCGGCGAAAGCCAAATCTGCGAGTAGTTGGCCCTCGGCAACTAGTTGATACACCCAGGCGCTGTCTCTGGCATCGAGCGCTGTCCCGGCGAACACCGAGAAGGAGGTTGTCGTCACCCCTTCAGGGTAATCCTTTCTTGCCACCAGCCCAGTTCGGCAAAGAGAACTTGGGTTCACCACGAGCCGAGTCACGCTGACGACTGCTCTCGGGCGCGGACCTCGGTGGGCTGCCAAGACGTGAGGTCACATACCGCCCCACACTCATCATCAGCGGGTTTTTACCCTCAGGCGATGACAGCAGCGCACTGACATCGGCGGAGGCGGCAGACCACAGGCGATCGCAGGGGAAGACCGCAGTCTCGTCGTTTCCCGTGAACTGCCAGAGCGCATGCAGGCTCTCGTCAATGGAACTCTTGTCATTGGTTGGGGCGTTATTGTGACACACATCGAGCCTCGCCGCATCAGCTAATTCACTGAGTCTTGGCCAATCCCGTGACAACCGCAGAATCGACAGTGGTGTTGGGTTGGCAACCGCCAACACTCGGTCTGCCAAATCCAGTGTTGCCAGTGTCAGGGCGTTGCGCATCGGGCCGCCGATGGTCTCCCCTTGCAACTGAAGAAGTGGTGCAGCAAGGTCCACCACGAGGGTGTGACCGGCTTGGCGAAGGGTTGTTAGTGCCAGAGACCAGGCGAGCGAGCCGCAGTCCAGATAGTGAGCTGGGGAGTTGAGCCCCGTGACAATGGAGAAGCTCTCGCGACCCAGTGAATAGTGAACTGCGCACGCTTCGAGAGTCTTCGCCTCGACCGTCTCTAGCCGCGCGTGCCGACTCAGCGACTGCACGCCGGAATGGGTCTCCTGAAGACCAAGAATTGGCGCCAGAGAAGGCGCGTAGGAGTCTCCGTCGACCACGATGACCCGCTGATGTCGGCGGGCCATCGTCGCAGCGAGACACAGAGCAAGGGTGGAGCGACCCGGTGACCCTGCTGGGCCCCAAACCGCAATAATCTGGCCGGCTTGAGCGGGCTCCGAAACATGGTCGGCGACGGGCAGCGAGTTCAGCCACTGCGATAAATCTTCCGGGCTGCGAATCAGGGTGCCAATTCCTGCCCCCGTAGCCAGCGCTTGCGCGTGGGAGACCACAGGGAGCCCTGCACAGGGAATTAACCGTAACCAGGACGGCTGGTCTGTGTAGCCCTCCAGGCCTGCCTCAGAGAGCTCACAGACCACTCCCACGAGCTCGGAGTTGAGGGAAGAGATTTGCCCAAACGACGCCCCCAAGGGCGCCACAATGACGTCCAATCCCTCGAGCGACTCTCGAAGCGAGGCAACCAACGCCTCGGACATGATCGCGCCAATGCGAATCATGGTGCTGGTGCGTCTGTGGGAGTGAGCGAGATGTGGAAATTGTTGGCAATGGCGTGCAGGATGCCAGGAAGTGCTCGTCGCGAAACCAGAAGATCCACCTGGCTGGTAGTCGCGTCGGCTGCGAACCCATCGTCTGTTGAAACAGCCAGCACCACAACGGCGGGAGCGAGAACGAAGGGTTCGCCAAACGAATTCTCCGCACTGGGTGGTTGAACCCAGAAGGTCGCTGTGGCACCGGGCTGGAGCCACTCTGGCCGCCCCACCGAGAGCTGGATGCTGACGACTGAGCTATCGCTCAAGGGTGTGGCCGAGACAGAGCCTTTCGGGATCATGCCACCCAGTCCTACCGGTGAACTCAGGAACACAGACGCTCCAAGCTCTTGTGGACCCACATACCCGTCGAAGACACCGTTGCGAGGAACGTCAACGACCCGCACATCAGCGTCGCGCAGCGCTGTCCCTGGGGCCAACAGGCTATTCGCCACCAGTATGGATTGTGTTTCGCGGGTTCCTGAGAGCGCGACCATGACGCCCACAATTGAACCAACAACCAGCATGCCGCCGATCGCGGCTCGAACCCACGGAGTTCGAGCCAATAACCTCCGGTGTTGCGCGCTTGTCATGACCATCGGGCAAGTCTGAGAGATGG
>JAIOWV010000008.1 GCA_021741945.1 Pontimonas sp. | reverse complement strand
GGCGCCCGTTCAACTCCCCTCGGATGACCTGTTTGAGGCGGCTGCCCGCGGCGCAGCCGGGGCTGTTGTGTCCTATCTAGAGCTCTCCCATGTGATCACAAGCGAGGGTGGTGTTGCGCCCGAGCGGATGGCCGAGCTGGTCACACCCGAGTGGTATCCGAAAGAAGTACAGGGCTTCGCTCGTTTCACAACCGCCCAAGAGCGCACCCTCGGGCGGACCAGCGTCGATAATCTCCAGGTTCAGCTGGCCCGGCAGCTTCCAGGAGGCGGGCTCGACGTTGGTGTTATTGCCTGCGTTGATGCGACCAAAGTCCTGGTTCTGGGTCTTGAGGACGCTGATCCTCCAGCAGAGGTCCTGGAATGGCAGGGCGAATGGGAGTCCTTCGATGGCACCGCGGAGGAGTGGGACGTGATTGAGGATTTCTGGGCCACGACTGGTGCACGGTGGGGACAACGAGACGCTGTTGTCTTCTGGCTCTTGGGCGAGAGCACCGAAGAGCTCTTGGTTGACCACACCGAGCAGTGGTGGGGGATTAGCCGATGCTAGGTAGCGCTGTGCTCGCTCTTGTGCTGGCCTTTGGCGGCGTGGGAGGTGGAACTGCCGTGTGGTTGGAGGCGTGTTCACAAGCGTCACGGACCGGTGGCGGATGCGCTGGTATTTCCACCTCTGTAACTGCCGATGGGGTCACCCTCGGCGCCACCGTCACTAGTCCCGGTTCTCCGGGCTCGTCAGCAACCACTCCTGCGACCTCGGTGTTTTCTTCCCCTCGGATTCCTAGGCCTCCGAGAACTCCAGTGTTGGGGCCCCGGCAGTTCTCCATCATCTTGGCTGGCCTCTGTCGAGACCAATCAGCTCCGAAGAACCCGCCGCTCCCAGCGGCCAGGGTTCAACGAGCCCCGACTCCGCCGACGAGCGTGAGTGACTTAGTGGCATTCCAACCCCTTCCGCCGGGGATTGTGATTGAGCCTGGGTCGTGGAGCTTGCCTCGTGTTCCCACGAACATCTTCAGCACTGCCTCTGCGCAGAGCCAGTCGGGCACTTTGCTCGGCTGGCCCATTGAGGTTCGCTTCACTCCCCAGAACTTCAGATGGTCCTACGGCGATGGCACAGGCGTCACCCGGTCAGAGTCCGGATCTAGCTGGGGATCCAATCAGTTCGGGTCCACCCAGACGTCCCACGTCTTTCGAGCACCTGGTACTTACACCGTCACCCTCCAGGTCGACTATTCGGTGTCGTATCGGTTTGATCAGGGTGGCTTCGTCGCCCTAGCTGGGCTGGTGACTCGCGCGGGCCCACCCGCCACCCTCCAGATTCTTCGAGTGGATTCAGTTCTTGTTGATGAGGGGTGCCCGTTAGGAGGTCTCGTTCAAGGGCGCTGTGAGTAAATCTCCAGGTATCGTTAGGAATGGCCTAAGCCTTTGTCCAGCTTCGAGGAGGACACTTACGGCTGTCGAAAGGATCCCCTGGAGTGAGCGCAGCCGACCAAGAAGCAACACCCTCGTCTGATCCCTCCAGCGACGCTGTTCCCGCTGACAATCCCGAGGCCACGGAGTCTGCGCCGGCGGAGCCGGTAGGGCACGAAGAGACTTTCGCTCCACTCAACGACCGCCCCGTTTCACCCTTTGACCCTGCCGTGTATTCCGGGATCGCAGACAGCGTTTCTCGTGAACGCCGGAAGCATCTCGAAGAAGACAAGCGGCGCGCCCGCACGCTCGGCGTTTTTGTGACGGTCGCTTTGATCGTTGGTGGCTTACTGGGTGGCACAGCCGGTGGCGCCTTTGCTATTTGGGACCTATCGGCCAGAGGGCTCGTCACTCCGGGTGTGTCTTCCCCGGCCACCATTACGGTCAATTCGCCGCTCGACGCCAGCGAAATCACCGCTGTTGCGGCATCAGCGCTGCCCTCAGTAGTCACGATCGAGGTTGCCGGTTCCACCGGTGCGGGCAGTGGGTCGGGTGTCATCATCAGTGTCGACGGCCACGTGATGACCAACGCCCACGTGGTGTCACTCGGCGCGCAGGAGCCAGCGATTCGCATCACCATGTCTGATGGGCGGCTGTTTTCGGCCACCGTTGTCGGCCGCGATGTTCTCTCCGATATCGCGGTGTTGAAGATTGATGCTTCTGGGCCATTCCCGGTGATCGCGCTTGGTGACTCCGACACTCTTAACGTGGGGGACGAAGCAATAGCCATTGGTGCCCCTCTGGGCTTGCCGGGGACTGTAACCAGCGGGATTGTCTCAGCCATTAATCGCAGCATCACTGTTGGAGCGGCTCAGGGGCCGGACGAAGAGGGCGGCCAATTCGACTTCGATATTCCAGGCGGTGGCCTAGTACCTGGACAGACGATCTCTATTCCCGTGATTCAGACTGATGCCTCCATTAACCCCGGTAACTCGGGTGGGGCGCTCCTCGACCGCGAGGGACAACTCATTGGCGTCAACGTGGCGATTGCCTCCACGGGTGGCCAAAGTGCTGGAAGTATCGGTCTCGGGTTCGCAATTCCTGTCAATTTCGCGGCGCGGGTGGCCTCGGAGCTCATTTCGACGGGGAGCGCGAGCCACGGGTTGTTGGGCGCCCTTGTCACCGATGCCCAGTCGGTCGCATCGTCGACCGTGACGGGTGCTTACATCGACAGCGTGAGCCCACAGGGCGCCGCTGCGAAGAGTGGTCTTCGCGCCGGAGACATTGTGACAAGGTTCAATGGGATTCCCATTACAAACCGGGTTGATTTGACTGCACAGGTCAGAACGTTGCCGGGAGGTTCGACCTCAACGCTCACCTACGTTCGTGGTGGCAACTCGTACACGGTCGAGGTCACCCTCGATGAGTACCAGTAATCACTCGTCGCGAAGCTTCTCGTAAATCTCTTTACACGTCGGGCACACCGGGAACTTTTCGGGGTCGCGGCCTGGAGTCCACACTTTTCCGCACAGCGCAATGACGGGCTTGCCGCTCAGTGCGCTGGCAAGGATTTTGTCCTTCTTCACGTAGTGGGAATAACGGTCGTGGTCGCCCTCATCAAGCTGTTCACTGCGCAAAAGCTCTTCGAGTTCGCGATCCAGCACATCGGTTCCGCCGGTGGGCTCATTCTCTGCCATACGAGTCATGCTAAATCAGTCCGCAATGAATGTGGTGGGAATCACGGGTTCGCCCGGCTGCAGGGAGAAGGCCTCCGGTGGTAGCTCAGTACTTGCGCGGGCGTTGTGCTCTCTGGCTGCGCGAACGACGTCCTCGGGATTAGTTGGGCCAACAGTTTCTCCGTTGGTGACCAAGCTGACCATGAGTTCTCGGGAACCTGGAGGAGGCTGTGATGAGGAGCCAATCACGACGAGTTCTTCGCTTGCCTGCCGGCCCTCTAGCTTCCGAAACGCACTCTTCCGGCCACCGGGGTTTGACTTGTGGGAGCTCTTCTTGGCGACCGAGACCCATTCGCCCGAGTCTGAGGTTCTTGCCACCAGCTTGTAGACGAGGCCCACAGCGGGCGAGCCGGACCCAGTCACCACAGATGTCCCCACACCAAACACGTCCACGGGGGCACCACGCAAACCGGCGATGGTGTGTTCGTTCAAGTCGTTGGTAACCACAATTTTTGTCTCGGTCGCGCCCAAGGAATCGAGTTGTGCACGCACCTGACGCACGACCACTGGCAAATCACCGGAGTCGATGCGGACCCCACCCAGTTGTGTCCCGGCGGCGGCAATCGCCGCCCGGACGCCTTGCTCGATGTTGTAGGTGTCAATAAGCAGGGTGGTGGAGGTTCCCATTGCCGCGATCTGCGCTCTGAACGCCTCTTCTTCACTGTCGTGGACGAGGGTGAAGGAGTGGGCTGCGGTGCCACGGGTAGGAATTCCATACGAGCGACCGGCCTCCAGATTGCTGGTCGCCTGGAAGCCCGCGATATAGGCGGCCCTGGCGGCCGCGACAGCGCTGTGTTCGTTGGCGCGCCTGGAGCCCATTTCAATTAGGGTGCGAGATTCCGCCGCGTGAACCATTCGACTTGCAGCGCTGGCGACCGCGCTGTCGTAGTTCAAGACGCTGAGAATGAGCGTTTCCAGGAGAACGCACTCGGCAAATGTGCCTTCGACAACAAGTAGGGGGGACCCTGGGAAATAGACCTCACCCTCGTGGTACCCACGAATCGTGCCGCCAAAGCGATAGCTGGAAAGCCATTCCAGCGTGTCATCGCGAACAATCGAGTGATCCGAGAGAAACGCGAGCTCTGCTGGGCTAAACCGGAACTCTGAGATGGCGTCCAATAAACGGCCAGAACCAGCGAAGACGCCGTAACGCCGACCGCTTGGCAATTGCCGTCCGAACACCTCGAAAACGGCTTGACGATTGGCGCGACCAGAGGCCATGGCCGCATCGACCATGGTCAGCTCGTAGTGATCCGTGAAGAGCGCCGTAGACACGGAATCAGCCTACTTGGTGGCCGTGTGTCTACACTGGCCCGCATGGTCCCAACAGCGCCGAGGGTGCTCTTTGCCGATCAACTCGGCCCCCACTTTGACGATGGTGGGCCGCTAGTGATCCCTGAGGTCCTGGGACCGCTGCGCAGGCGCAAGTATCACCGCCAGAAAGCGCACCTGATTCTCTCTGCACTTCGCCACCGTGTTGCCGAGCTCGGTGACCGGGTCGACTACCGCAGGGGCGAGAGCTATCGCGACGTGCTCGGTGGAACGGACCTCGAAGTCATCAACCCCACCTCCTATGGGCTTCGACGCTTGGTGGGGGAACTTCAGATGAAGGCCTCTATTTCGGTGTTGCCGGCTCGCGGATTCGTGACCTCTGAGGAAGATTTTGGTTCCTGGGCTGGGAGCACCAAGGGTGGCCGGCTTCTGATGGACAACTTTTATCGCCACAGACGCGAGGTGCTGGGGATCCTGATGGCGGAGGATTCGAAGGGTGCCTGGGTCCCAGAAGGCGGACGATTCAACTTTGATCACGACAATCGGCAACCACCTCCCAAGGGTGTCGCGACCCTCGGAGTGGAGCCACCCTGGTACCCCAGGGAAGACGACATTGACCGGGAGGTGCGGGACTACCTCGATGGCCTCGAAGCCGCAGGCGAGGTTTCCTTCATTGGTAGCGATGGCCCCAGGCTCTTCCCGGCCACCAGGGCTGAGGCCCTCGAGGCGATGGCCCACTTCATGGATCATCGCCTCGACACCTTTGGGCCCACCGAGGACGCCGCCATGGTGGGGGACTGGGCGATGTCCCACTCGCTCCTGAGCCCTGCGATGAACCTCGGTTTGCTTGACCCCAGAGAAGTCATCGAGGCCGCCGAGGCGAAGTATCACGAGGGCGTCGCGAGCTTGGCAAGTGTCGAAGGATTTATTCGCCAGATTCTTGGGTGGCGCGACTGGGTATGGCACCTCTACTGGCATGCGGGCGAAGACTTTGTCGACCGAAACTACTTTGGCCACCAGAACCCACTGCCGTCATTCTTCGCAGAACTCGATGCCGGCGCCGTGCAGTCGACATGCTTGTCGCATGTCTTGGACGAGGTGGCCACGCGCGGGTGGACCCACCACATCAACCGTCTGATGGTGCTCGGGAGTTGGGCGCTGCAGCGCGGCATTGAGCCGCGGGCTTTGAATGACTGGTTTGTCGATGCCTTCGTTGATGGAACACCGTGGGTGATGCCAGCCAATGTCATTGGGATGTCCCAATATGCCGATGGCGGCATGGTCGCCACAAAGCCCTACACATCAGGCGGAAGTTACCTCTCCACGATGACCAACTACTGTTCAGGGTGCCCGTTTAGCCCCACCCAGCGTCTTGGCGAGAAGGCCTGTCCGATGACGGGAGGCTACTGGGCCTTCCTTCATCGCAGCTCTGACTTGCTGGCATCAAACCACCGCATGGCCAAGACACTCGGCGGGATGCGGCGTCTGTCTGACCTTCCTGACGTGGTCGCCCAGGAGACACAACGGAGCGCTTGGTAGCAGGTCTTGCCTGGAGCCCTCCTCTAAGATGGGGATGCTTCTGATGTTCGAGGAAGCTCTAAGCGCGGATGGGGGTGGCATCGGGGATGGTGTTTGACCCTGCCGTCTACACCGAGTTTCGCTACCTCGGTGCCCGTATCGACGCCACCGCCTTCACGTGCGAATTCGACTATGAGCTAGTCGGCGAAGGCGTCCGCGAATCCTTCACAGAACGCCTGGCGCTGACCCCTGTTCGCTCCAGCGACGATGTTGACTGGCCCCGGGTTCGTGGTGTTGCGGTATTGCTCGGCGCAGTCATGGGGCTCAGCTACTACAAGGCGGCAGCACCTGAGACCTACGCAATTGCCGTGGAGGGCATGACCCAAGCGGGTGCTGATTATCTCGGACAGGTCATTCGCCACGGAATGGCAGAGTTCGCGTACCGCAACGGCCTGCCAGGCCTCTTGGAGCCACAGATTGTTCTCGAAAAAGGCGCCAGCGAGCCCTGGAGCCCAGAGAGTCATGTGACCCCCACGGGCGATCCGCTTGTTCCCATTGGTGGCGGTAAAGACTCGGTGGTCACTGTCGAGCTCTTGGCCGCGGCAAGAATGCACCCCGTGCAATTTGCGGTCAATCCCAACAAAATCATGTATCGGGTTGCGCGCATCAAAGGCCATCCGCTGATTTCTGCGAGTAGGACACTCGACCCCGCAATTCTTGAGATCAATTCTTCCGGCGGTCTCAACGGCCACGTTCCCGTCACCGCCATCAACTCCCTCATCGCGCTGCTCCAGGCTCGCCTGGTCGGATTTGGGCCTGTTGTGATGTCTCTGGAAGCTTCCGCGTCCGAGCCAACGCTGTGGTGGGATGGGCTGCCCGTCAACCACCAGTGGTCAAAATCTGAAGATGCAGAAGCTTTGCTACAAGATGTGCTGGGACCTCAGGCGGGGTTGTCGGCTGGTTCCTACTTCTCACTTCTTCGCCCCTACAGCGAACTGCAAATCGCGCGCCACTTTGCTGCGCTGACGGAGTATCACCCGGTCATCACAAGCTGCAACCGTGCATTCCGCCTGGGCGTTGATGACGGTCGCTGGTGTGGGGACTGCGACAAGTGTCGTTTTATCTTCTTACTGCTAAGCCCCTTCATGCCCTCCACGGTTCTCACTCGGATGTTCGCAGACAACCTCTTGGACAACCCCAAACACCTTGAGGGCTACCGCGCACTCTTGGGCCTTCACGAGCACCGACCCTTCGAGTGCGTGGGCGAGCAGGCAGAGTCGATGGTCGCGCTGACCTGGGTCGCTCATCAGTCCGAGTGGCGCAATGCGGCCGTTGTTCGGAGCCTGCGCGAGGAAATCCCAGAGTTAGAGCACGCACAGCCCGATCTCGAGCACCAGGTGTTGGGCCACCGCGACTGCCGCACGCTACTTCCAAATCCCTACAGCTCGCTGGGGCAGGTTCTTGCCTAAGCAGGCGCCGGGGCTTGCCAGCCTCCAGGGCCGCACGGTTCTCATTGTGGGAGTCGGCAGGGAGGGCCGCGCGCTTGCCGACCGGTTGCTTCAGGCTGGTATTTGTCGCGCTGTGCTCGCCCTCGATGGAAACGAGGGCGAGGCTGCCGCAGCGTGGCGCAAGGATTACGGCGACCGCGTTCCGCTGGTCGTGATTGATCCGGCCTCCGAGTCCATTCCGGATTCACTCCGTGAGGCCGATGTTGCGCTGCTATCACCGGGAATCCCCAAAACCGGTGCGCTGTACCAAGCCGTTGTGGCGATGGGGATACCGCTGAGTTCTGGAACCGCATTGTTTGTCGCCGACCACGCCCACAGCATGATTGGCGTAACCGGGTCGAAAGGAAAGTCGACAACCTCCACCCTGATTCACCATCTCCTGGTGGGCTCGGGCGTGGATGCGGCGCTTGCCGGAAACATGGGGATTCCTGTTCAAGGAATTGACCCTCGTGAATTTCAGGTGGTGGAGCTCTCGAGCTACCAGTGCTCACGTCTGGAGACGTCGCCCTCGGTGGTGGTGCTGACCGCTCTCTTCCCAGAACACCTTGATTGGCATGGCTCAGAGCAGGTCTACTACGACGACAAGCTGCATTTGGTGGCAGGGAATCCTGATCACGTCATCGCCAACGGTGATGACGTGATTCTGAAGCGCGAACTCCTCAAGCGTTATCCAGGCTTAGCCGTGACCTGGGTGGGCGAGGGAGAGCAGTGGCACCTTGAGGCGGATGGCAGCGGCGGACACTGGTTGCACCACGGCACCACCCGCATCGCCCACAGTTCCTCGTTGACGCTGCGCGGCGAGCACAACCTGCGCAATGCGCTGATGGCTATCGCCGCCGCTTCTGTTGCGGGATCGCTGGATATCGGGTCTGTCCCGGGTCTTCTCGAGACTTTTCAACCTCTCGCTCACCGCCTTGAACCAATCCAGGACCCCTCGGGGGTTGTTTTTGTGAATGATTCCTTGGCCACCAACCCGCAGGCAGCGAAGGCCGCTCTCGAGGCTTTCCCCTCGGACCAGGTCATCATCCTGATTGGTGGCCACGATCGTGGCGTTGACTACTCGCCACTGGTCTCCCACATCGCTGATTTCCCGCCGAAGGGCGTCATCGGTTTGCCGGGCAGTGGGCAGAAACTCGTGGAGCTGTGTTCCCAGGCGCTGGGGGCGCTCAACCGCCTGGAGAGCACTCAGTTGGCGGTGGCAGCGAGCATGGAGCAGGCTGTGGTGAGAGCGCGATCGTGGGCAAGGCCAGGGGATTATGTGGTGCTCTCGCCGGGGGCACCCAGCTTTGGGCAATACCGCGATTATGAAGAACGCGCCCAGGATTTTGTGACGTGGATAGAAAAGACAAAGGAGACACGCCAATGACCCGATCAGATGGACGCAGAGCGGGAGAGCTCAGACCAATCTCCATCGAGCGGGGCTGGAGCGCCCAAGCCGAGGGCAGCGCACTCATTAGCTTCGGCAACACCAAGGTCCTCTGCACCGCTTCTTTCACGCCAGGGGTGCCGCGCTGGCTTGCTGGCAAGGGAACCGGCTGGGTCAGCGCCGAATACGGCATGCTTCCACGCTCCACGAACGACCGGATGGATCGCGAATCGGTCAAAGGGAAGCTTGGTGGGCGAACCCACGAGATTTCCAGACTGATTGGTCGGAGCCTTCGCGGTGTTGTGGATTTCAGCGCTCTGGGGGAGAACACCATCCTTCTCGATTGCGATGTGTTGCAGGCCGATGGCGGCACGCGCACAGCGTCGATTACCGGCGCCTACGTCGCTTTGGTGGATGCCCTCTCATGGGCGAGCGCCGAGGGTCACATAGCCAAGGGTGCTGCGGTGGTTCGGGACTCAGTGGCGGCCATTAGCGTGGGAATTGTTGACGGAGAACCGCTCTTGGATCTTAACTATGTGGAGGATGTCGCAGCCGACACAGACATGAACGTTGTGGTGACGGGCCGGGGTTCGTTTGTGGAAGTGCAGGGCACTGCTGAGGGCACGCCGTTTGACCGCCAGGAATTGGATCGGCTACTTGATCTAGCGCTTCAGGGCACCACCGAGCTTGCTGCACTTCAGCGCCAGGCTCTCGGCCAGTCTTAGAGCCCATGGACATCGTTGTTGGCACGCGCAATGCCCACAAAATCCTTGAACTAGAGAGGATTTTGGGGCCAGCTGTGCCAGGTCTCACCCTTGTGCCAGCCCCTGGACCCTCGCCCATCGAGGATGGTGAGACCTTCAGCGCTAATGCGCTGATTAAAGCCCGGGCAGCCTTTGAGGACTCCGGTCTCCCGTCGATTGCCGATGATTCCGGACTCGTCGTGGACGCTCTTGATGGGGCGCCCGGAATTCACTCGGCCCGGTATTCCGGCACCGGCATCGACGAGGAGAACACGGCACTTGTGCTCTCCCAGATGGTCGGGCACACCAATCGGCGGGCCAGGTTTGTGTGTGCTGCGGCTCTGGTCCATTCCGGAGGCGAGGTTGTTCTCGAGCGTTCGTGGGAGGGATCTCTTGCCTATTCCCCTTCTGGCTCCGGGGGTTTTGGCTATGACCCGATTTTTGTCCCGGAGGGGGATTCACGCACCGCTAGTGAGCTCAGTGACGAAGAAAAAGACGCCCTTTCCCACCGGGGCCAAGCGTTTCGGGCCCTGGCGGAGCACCTTCTGGCTTTGGGTTAGAACCCTTCGACTCGAGATATGGCTCCAGAGCAGCTATGCTGGGGGAAGCAGGGCGCTTTGGTGCCCTGACTTCGCGTGTCGAACTCAGTGTCACACCCGTCGGTCTCATCTGATTCTCTGACTGCTTTGGCAGTAGAGAAGCCTGTGAGTGCGGTGGTGGCCTCGGCACCAGGCTCACACCGTCGGTGTGAGGTTCAACCGAAAACAACAAAAGGAGTGCAGCCATGGCTGCCGTAACTATTAGACAACTGCTCGACAGCGGTGTTCACTTCGGACACCAGACCCGCCGGTGGAACCCGAAAGTTAAGCGCTTCATTCTGACTGAGCGCAGCGGAATCCACATCATCGATCTCCAGCAGTCGCTGGCATATATCGACAAGGCGTATGACTTCGTCAAGGAGACTGTTGCCCACGGTGGCACCGTCTTGTTCGTGGGAACCAAGAAGCAGGCGCAGGAATCTGTCGCCGAGCAGGCGACCCGCGTTGGCCAGCCTTATGTGAACGAGCGCTGGTTGGGTGGTCTGCTGACCAACTTCCAGACCGTGTCCAAGCGTCTGGGACGCATGAAGGAACTCGAAGAAATCGACTACGAGGACACCACGCAGGGTTTCACCAAGAAGGAGCTTCTGCTGAAGAAGCGCGAGCTCACCAAGCTGCAGAAGTCGCTTGGTGGTATCCGCAACCTTCCCAAGGCCCCCAGCGCTATCTGGGTGGTTGACCCACTGCGCGAGCACCTCGCTATCGACGAAGCCAAGAAGCTTGGTATTCCTGTTGTCGGAATCTTGGACTCCAACGCCGACCCCGATGACTTCCAGTACCCGATTCCTGGTAACGACGACGCGATTCGCTCGGTGGCCTTGCTCACCAAGATCATCGCTGATGCTGTTGCAGAGGGCTTGATTGAGCGTCACCAGAAGCCTGCTGCTGAAGGCAACGTGTCTGCTGTGGAGCCTTTGGCTGAGTGGGAGCGCGAGCTCCTGGAGGCGACGACCGAGGTCGCCCCAGCTGCCGCTGAGGAGAAGCCTGCTGCGAAAAAGGCCCCAGCTGCGAAGGCTGCGCCTTCCAAGGCTGCCGCTGAGAAGAAGCCAGCTGCTAAGAAGGCTGAGCCTGCTGAGAAGAAGCCAGCTGCCAAGAAGGCCCCAGCAGCTAAAGCTGAGCCCGCCAAGAAGCCTGCTGCTAAGAAGGCTGAGCCTGCTGAGAAGAAGCCAGCTGCCAAGAAGGCCCCAGCCGCGAAGGCTGCTGCGCCTAAGTCGGCAGACAAGAAGTAAGGAGTTCGACACATGGGAAACGTTTCTCTCGAAGACATCAAGAAGCTGCGCGAGCAGCTTGGCACCGGAATGGTGGACACCAAGAACGCTTTGGAAGAAGCAGGCGGAGACGTCGACAAGGCCATTGAGATTCTGCGTCTCAAGGGCGCCAAAGGCAACGCGAAGCGTGCTGACCGCTCCACCAGCGAAGGCCTTGTGGCAGCTCATGAGGGCAACGGCGTTGCCTACATGATTGAGCTTGCCTGCGAGACTGACTTCGTCGCCAAGAACGACAAGTTCGTAGCACTCGCTGATTCCGTGCTCGCCGCGATTGTTGCTGCTGGCGCCGATTCGGTCGAGCAGGCACTGGCCGCTCCCGCTGGCGGCGGAACTGTGGCCTCGATGATCGAGGACCAGGCCGCCATCATTGGCGAAAAGGTTGAGCTGCGCCGCGTTGCAAAGCTCTCCGGCGAGGGCTTCGCTGTCTACCTCCACAAGACGAACAAAGACCTGCCTCCGCAGGTTGGCGTTGTTGTTGCCTACTCGGGCAAGGATGCCGAGACCGCGCGTAGCGTTGCTCAGCACATTTCCTTCGCCGACCCTCAGTACCTCAGCCGGGATGACGTCCCCGCCGAGGCTGTCGAGAACGAGCGTCGCATTGTTGAGGAAATCAGCCGCGGAGAGGGGAAGCCAGAGGCTTCACTTCCGAAGATTGTTGAGGGTCGCGTTGGTGCCTTCTTCAAGCAGGTCGCCCTCCTCGAGCAGGAATATGCCAGAGACAACAAGCTGCAGATCAAGCAGGTTCTTGATCAGGCAGGCCTCGTGGTCTCCGGTTTCGCTCGCTTCCGGGTTGGTGCCTAAGCACAACATTTCTTGAGCGTAGAGGGCTGAGGCACACCGTGCCCCAGCCCTCTACTGCTTCACCGGGGCACTACGCTGGGTCACGCGAGGAAAGGTGTTGCTATGGTCGAGCGCCGCAGACGAGTACTGCTCAAGCTTTCGGGTGAAGCCTTTGGTGGAGGCTCCCTGGGGGTCAATCCGGATGTTGTGGCTCAGATCGCCCGCGAAATTGCCGAGGGTGCCAAGAAGGCTGAAGTCGCTGTTGTGGTTGGTGGCGGTAACTTTTTCCGAGGCGCAGAGCTCAGTCAACGCGGCATGGATCGCCGACGCGCTGACTACATGGGAATGCTCGGTACGGTGATGAACGCGTTGGCTCTTCAGGACTTCCTGGAGCAGGCTGGCGCTGAAGTCCGGGTTCAATCGGCCATCTCAATGACTCAGGTCGCAGAGCCTTATATTCCGCTTCGAGCCATTCGTCACCTGCAAAAGGGCCGGGTTGTGGTTTTCGGTGCTGGTGCGGGGCTCCCATACTTCTCCACCGACACCGTTGCCGCACAGCGCGCGCTCGAGATCCTCGCCGATGAGGTGCTGGTAGCCAAGAACGGGGTTGATGGTGTCTACACGACCGACCCCAAGAAGGACCCCGCGGCCAAGAAATACGAGAAGTTGACCTACCAGGAAGCCTTGGTCAAAGGTCTGAAAGTCGTCGATTCAACCGCGTTTAGCTTGTGTATGGACAACAAGATGCCGATGGTTGTCTTTGGGATGGAGCCCTCGGGCAACGTGACAAAGGCCATTCAGGGCAAGCGCATCGGCACTCTCGTTTCGTAGCCGGGCGCTGACACTACACTTGCACCGAAGGGAAGAACACAATGATTTCTGACGTTTTGGCCGAGGCCAAAGAGAAAATGGCGAAGGCCGTTGATGTCGTGCACGAGGATTTTCAGACCGTGCGCACCGGCCGCGCTAACCCCGCGCTATTTCAGAAAATCATGGTGGAGTATTACGGTCAGCCCACGCCCTTGGCTCAGCTCGCGAGTTTGCAGAACGTCGAGGCGCGCACGATCGTCGTGACGCCTTACGACAAGAGCGCCATGAAAGACATCGAGAAGGCCATCACTAACTTCCCGAACCTTGGCGCCAGCCCCAGCAATGACGGTGAAGTTATTCGCGTCACCATGCCTGAGCTCACTGAGGACCGTCGTAAGGAATACGTCAAGATTGTCCGGCAAAAAGCCGAAGATGGTCGCGTTTCTGTGCGCAGCGTTCGCAGAAAAGCGAAAGACGACCTTGATGCCCTGACATCTGAGGTGGGCGAGGACGACGTCTCGCGCGCTGAAAAAGAGTTGGAAGCCCTCACCAAGACCCACATCGATCAGATTGAGGATGCCCTCAAGAAGAAAGAAGCAGAGCTGCTCGAGGTCTAATGAGCACGCCGTCTAAACGATCTGCCAAAACCCAGCCCCCCGGTTCTGGTCTCTTTTCCCAGGGTGGCGCGGCAGCGGAAGCTCTGGAGAACATCGAGGCCGCTGTTCATGGTTTCGAAGAGCAGGTTCGGGATGTAAACGCCCGCATTGATCAGAAGGCCGGCCGCCCTCTCTGGCAGGCGATTGTCATTGGCCTGCTTCTCGGCGGTGTTTTCCTGGGAAGCCTGCTGTGGCTCGTTGAGCTCTTCGTTGTCTTCGTGACGGCACTCGTTGCTGTGGCGGTCTTCGAGCTGGCCACAGCGTTGCGGGCCAAGGGCCGTCTGCGCTCACGGTGGCCACTGGTCGGGCTCGCCAGCGCGATGGTGCCCACAGCCTTCTATTTCGGCCCCGAGGGTCAACTGTGGGCTTTTCTTGGTGCGATGGCGCTTGCTGCGCTGATTAGAGCTATTCGCCCACTCTTTGATAAGCCATCCCGCGCGTCCACTGTGCCGGATATTGGAGTGGCCATCATGGTGCTCGGATACGTGCCTTTCTTGGCGGGATTTGCAGTGGCAATTGCGGCGCTACCGGGCGGTCAGTGGTGGGTTCTCGCAGGGGTCGTCATTGTGGTTGCCGTGGACACAGGCGCCTACGCCACCGGCTTGAGCTTTGGGCGCACTCCGCTGGCGCCGAAAATTAGCCCCAAGAAGACTTGGGAAGGTTTCGCCGGTTCACTCGTCGCAGCACTGATCGCCGGGGGGTTGCTCGGAACCCTACTGCTCGATCTTCCGCTCTGGGTGGGACTACTTCTGGGCGCCCTTCTGCTGGGAAGCGCGACGCTGGGAGATCTCGTCGAATCTCTGATCAAACGCGACCTGGAGATAAAGGACATTTCGTCATGGTTACCAGGCCACGGCGGGTTCCTTGACCGCCTCGATTCGATGCTGCCCTCGATGGCCATGCTGTACGTCATGGTGCAGATTTTCGGTTAGACCGCCAGCCCTAGCGCTGTTTTCTAGCTCCCGCTGGCACAATAAGGGCGTGGATACACCGTTTCCGATTGCCGATAAAGGCGTGCCTGGCTATGACAAGGACCAAGTCACCGCTTTCCTTGAACGAGCAAAAAATGTTTTTGAAGGTTCCGAGGAAGGTCTGACGTCCGCGGACATTCGCGCCACCGTCTTCCCCCTGGTCAATGCTGAAGGGTTCGCGACCAAGGATGTGGACGAGGCTCTGTGGCGCCTGGAGGAGGCTTTCGCAGACAAGGAACGTCTGGAGTCGACGGCTGACAAGGGCGAAGAGGTCTACTTCCGCGAGATTCGGGAACGCGCCCAGGAGATTCTGGATCGATCCACGCGCCCTCACGGTGAGAAATTCAGGACGGTGTCGCTTATCCAGCCCGGTTACCACCGGGGGGATGTCGACAGCCTGTGTGAGGACATCGCGCAGTACTTTCAGCAACAGCAACTCCTCTCCGTGGCTGCTGTTCGCACGGCTACCTTCCGCACGAGCCTTGCCGGCTATGACGAGCGGCAGGTCGACGCGCTGCTCGATGACACCATCGCGGTGATGCTGGCAGTCCGCTAAGTGGGCTTCGGGAGCGCCTCGGTTAGACTGAGCGCGTTGTGAGAAACATGCTCAAAGCCTGGTTTCGACGCCCCGCGCATCGCGCAGAGCGTCCCTCGGCTAAACCCACAATCCTGTCGGTGCTGGCAATGGCCAGTGTGGCCGGCTTTGTTGCTGTTCCCCTTGCTGGACCCTCCAGCACCATCGCTTCTGCAGCCTGGCTGGGGCCGGAAGCCAACTCATCGGTCAGTTTTCTGGTGACTGGTCAGAGCAGTGGGCTGACTCGGGAAGAGTTCACTGTAGTGGGTGGATATCTGATGGCTCCTGCTGCCGGTCGACCAGACCCAGGGACTGCCCAGGCACTTGCCCTGGATCTAGTTTCCGCTCGAGGCTGGGATGACGGCGAGTTCAATTGTTTGGTCGCGCTCTGGTCCAAGGAATCTGGCTGGAACCACTTCGCGATGAACCGCAGCTCCGGGGCATACGGAATTCCCCAGGCTCTGCCGGGGGAGAAGATGGCCAGCGCCGGCGCTGACTGGGCCACTAACCCTGCAACCCAGATTGTGTGGGGTCTGGGCTATATCGATGCGCGCTATGGAACTCCCTGCGAGGCCTGGGGGCACTCGCAGCGAAAGAACTGGTACTAGGCGCCCCTATGCCAAGGAGCAATCGACCACGCGGTGGCAAACGAGAAGACCCTGAACCGCTGGATATTGACCGGCTGAAGACCGGATTTCGCCGGACAGAGACCAAGCGCGGCTATAGCTATGTTGTGCAACCCATAAGTGCGGCGAAGGCACTCAAGGTCTATACGTGTCCTGGATGCAACCTCAGCGTTGACATTGGTGTCTCCCACCTCGTGGCGTGGCGCATGGACGGAATCATGGGGGAGCACAACGACGTGTCTGAGCGCCGCCACTGGCACCAGCACTGCTGGAGAATTGCGTGACCAGCCTGATCACGTCGACCACGATATTGCCGGCCGAGCGACGCGACATCACTCTGCAAACCTCCGATGGGCTGAGCCTGGTGGGGGAGCTGTCTCTGCCCCTTGAGGGTGCACCCGTCGCAACGGCAGTGTTCTTCCACCCGTTGCCCACGGCCGGTGGGTTTATGGATTCCCATGTCATCAGGAAGGCGGCGTGGCGACTCCCAGCGCTCGCGCAGCTCGCGGTGTTGCGGTTTAACTTTCGGGGTGTGAGTTCGCCCCGGGGGACCTCAGAGGGCCAGTTTGGCAACGGCGATGATGAGCGCATGGATCTCGAGGCCGCCGTGGCGTTTGTTCGTCAGGAGGGTCTACCAAACCCGTGGTTAATTGGCTGGTCCTTTGGCACTGAAGTGATTCTCAAACACGCGAGGGATCATGTTGGAGAAATTGCGGGGGTAATTTTGCTCTCGCCGCCACTCCATCGCACCACCGATGACGAGCTGACCAGGTGGGCTGATGTCTCGATTCCCGTCGTGGCGTTGGTGCCTGAGTTTGATGACTATCTGAAGCCGGCGGAGGCGGCCAAACGCTTCGCTCCTGCGCCAACCGTCGAAATCGTCGCCGGCGAGGGCGCCAAACACCTGTGGGTGGGCGAGAAATACACCTATTTCGTGCTGAACGAGATTACGAAGCGGCTGAATCCGGCTGCTTCGCCCCTTTCCGAGAGCTGGCCTGCTTAGAAGAGCCGTTGCCCACGGACCTCGGCGCTTTGGTCACGGCGAGAGCCTCGCCCACCACTGCGCGCAGCGATTCAATGTAGTCGGCGATGGTGTCGCGCTCGGCCCGCAATTCAACAAGTCTGCGCTCGGCGGCGGCAACGCGGTTGGTCGCTTCTTCCTCGGCCTGGCGAATGATTTGCGCGGCGCGAGCCTCAGCGGCGGCGATGGTTTCGCTCGCTGCCTTCTCCGCGCTGTCCTTGCCAGTGCGGTTCGCCTCTTCGATGGCGGCGATGATTTTCTTCTGCTCTTTGCGCAGGCCAGCCAAGCGGTCCTTGGTTTCGCTCAGTTGATCTTCAGCCTCCTGAAGGAAACGGTTGTTGAGCTCAACGGCCTTCTGGTGGGTGTCCAGTAACTCGCGCTCGGCCTCGGCGCGTCGCGCTGAGAGCTCCGCGTCCAAATCGGCCCGAGCCTGTTCGGCGTTGCGAGCGAGTTCCTTAGCCTGGTTTTCGTTCTCGAAAGCGAGGCGAGCAGTCGTCTCGGCTACCTCGTGCTCGACGTTGGTCTTAGCCAGAGCTGCTTCTTCTTGAATCTTGCGCAGGGTGAGCTCGTGGCTGGCGCGCTCAATCTGAATGTCCTTGGCGAGGGTGGAGGCCTTGGCCCGGGCCTCGCTGAGCTCGCGTTCGGCGACAACCTTTAGTTCAGAGATTTCGCGCATTGCCTCGGCGCGGAGCGCTTCGGTTTCCCGCTTCGCGCTGGCACGAAGCTTGGCTGATTCGGTCGCCACGGCGCCTCGAATTGCGGCTGCCTCGTCAATGGTTTCCACTCGAATGCGCTCCGCCTCAGCGGTTGCCTCGGCGATGGTGGCTTCGGCCTTCGCCTGCGCGCCATCGAGGGTGTTGGCGGCCGCGTTCGATGCATCGGCGGTGATTCTCTGAGCTTCGCGAGCGGCGGCTTCCACGGTCTCTGCGGCGTCGAGCTTTGCTGAGGCGATGATTCGCTCGGCATCAATGTCTGCCTGACCGATGATGCGAGTCGACTGCTCCTCGGCGATGCGGAGCACGGCTTCCAGGCGTCCACCGAGACCTGCGTATGTCGGCGAGGCAGCTTCGCCACTAGAAGCTTGCAGAGCTGCCAAGGTTTCGGTCGCGACTTTGAGCTCTTCGAGAGCGCTCTGGCGGTCCTTGGATGCCTGGATTAGTTCCGTGCGCAGTTCATTGATGATCTCGTCAACTTCGCTGCGCTTGTAGCCACGAAGCTCGGTCTGGAACTCGGAGTCGTCCACTGCCATTACCTAAGGTCTCCCAAATAAAGTCAATTAAAGCTTCCCGTAGTGTAGCCGCAGTACCCCGGCGGAAACCAACTACCAATCGGCTACCCTGGAGAGTCGCGGCCAGGAGCCTGTGTCTCAGTTCAGGAGGTGAAGAGTGCGGGTCATTGTTGCCATTGTGCTGCTCTCGGTCTCCGTTCTTACCCTAGGCCTTGGCATCGCCCAGCGCACTGTGTTTGCCGGCGATGAAATGATTGCCCGGGCCGTCGTGACTGACACGACTGCGCCCGCAACAATCATCCACGGTAAAGATTTAGCGGCCTACCCCGGCCGCGTCACGCTGGCGGTTGAGGGTGGCGTCAGCGCGCGCGTTCCCAGTGGCGAGGGTTTCGCTGTTGTCACCTCCGAGCGCGTGTTTGTTGCCTACGGGCGCACCATCGACGTGATGGCGTGGCTGTCGCCCGGGCGGCACACTCAGCTGCGATTCGATCCGCTGGCCGACTCGTTCATTGTCTTGCCACGAACCGGTCAGGAGCTGACGCTTCCTGACCCGAGTGGGTCTGACCTCTGGTTCCAGGAATATGCGCAGGATGGCCAGATCAGCATCTCTTTCTCCGTCCCCGAGGACGTGACCGTTCTCATCATGAGCGACGGCACGCTTCCAGCGCCTCAGAACATCACCGTCTCCTGGCCACTGGTCACTGACTCACTAGTTTCCCTGGCGCTGATTGTGGTGGGCATTGGATCGATGGTCGCCGGCTTCGTGATGGTGCTCATCAACTACATCGTGTGGCGCAAGAATCGCGGACCGAGGCGGCGCATGACCAAGCGTCCTCGCGGACCCCGGGGCTCCTATCGTCAACCGCGGAGGTCGTCCATTAAACCTCGAGGCCGGCGTTCGGTGCGCTTTGTTGCTGTGCCGCTGGCCGGGACCCTGCTGTGGGGTGCGAGCGGGTGTGTGGCAGAGCCTGCTGCGGTTGAGGCTGAGGAGACCGGGAACCAAGTACAGGCGCCCGCGGTGGTGCCCTATCCGGCGGTCACAGAACTGCAGTTCTCTAGAATCATGGCCAAGATTGCGTCGGCTATTCAGGCGGCCGACGAGGAATTCGCGGTCAATCTTCTGGCGGATCGTGTCAGCGAGCCGACTCTTGCAGCCAGGCGAGCCGCGTACATCATCAAGCGCGCCGATCCCACATCGGGAACCTTGACGCCGATCCTGGCGTCACCGATTCGATTGGTTCTCCCCCAACAGACCTCGACGTGGCCGCGCAGTGTTTTTGGAATTATCCAAGACGAGGATGATTTGGAGTCTCCCTCGGTGGGTGTTGTGCTCTCCCAGGAGACGCCGCGCTCTGATTACCGCTTGAGCTACGCGGTGGTGTTGGCTCCTCAGGTCCAGATTCCGAATCTTCCCTCGGCCAGTTTGGGCTCGGCCCGTTTATCCCCCGACTCCGGTTTGATTCGTTTGTCACCGGTCGACGTTGCGGCCAACTACGCCGATGTCATCAATCAGGGGACCTCGAGTCCCTACGCGCTGGACTTTGCTCTGGCAACCGACCGTTTGTTTATTCAGTTGGGCCCTGAAGCAGCAGCCCTGCGCCAAGAGTCCTTTGGTGACACCGTTGATGTTCAGTGGGAAACCACCCCCTCAGACAACGAGGTGGTGGCGTTCGCCACCGCCGACGGTGGGGCTCTGGTGATGGCAACGCTGCAGGAAACTGAGCGGGTGACACCGGCGCAGTCGGGCGCTTCGGTCAACGCGAGCATTGCTGTGCGGGCGCTGACGTCACTGTCGCAGTCGACCAGGGGGTTCGAAGTCATCTCCAACATCCAGGTACTTTGGTATGTGCCCCCGGTTGGCTCTGATGAGGGTGTCCGGGTGCTCGGTTACACCTACAGTCTTGTGGGAGCAAAGGAAGTTGACAGTGACTAATCCAATCGGTGGTCCTGCACTGCACGGCGCTCTTGATCTGTCGGGACTGGTTCGCAAACATGCCACCCCAGCGCCGTCTTCCACCCCGGCGAGCCCCTTAGTTCGTGACGTGGACGACACCACGATTGGGGAACTCGTCGAGCTCTCCAAGCGCGTTCCGGTCATCCTTGAGGTCTATGGCGGTGAGCTCACCCCGCAGCTTGGCCCACTGGTCGAGTCCTTCCAGGGAGCCTTCGTGCTGGGTACCGTGCGCGGGGAGAACGCGCCCGAGCTCGTTCAAGCGCTCGGCATACAAGGAATCCCGACGGTTGTTGCTCTTGTCGCAGGTCAGCCCGTGCCGCTGTTCCAGGGCATCCCACCCGAGGCTGAAGTTCGCGCTGTGTTTGACCAGGTGCTCGCGCTCGCCGCCAAAGGCGGCGTGACCGGAAAGGTCGCCCCTGCGAGCGGCGAGGCGGCGGAGCCAGCGGAGGAGCCCTTGCCCCCGCTCCACCAAGAGGCCTATGACGCTCTCGGGCGCAACGACACTGCGGGTGCGAAGGCGGCCTTTAGCAAAGCGCTTGCGCAGAACCCGGCCGACTCCGAAGCGGAGGCAGGGCTTGCGCAGGTGGAGTTACTGGAGCGAGTAACAGGGTTGGATGCGAACCAGGCGAGGGCGGACGCGGCTGCCAAGCCCGAGGATGTCACAGCAGCGCTTGCCGTTGCGGATCTTGATATTTCGGGCGGCCACGTGGAGGACGCGTGTAATCGTTTGCTTGGCCTGTATTCCGCAGTGACGGCTGAGGAGAAAGACCTCATTCGAACCAGGCTCCTGTCTTATTTCATCCTGGCTGGCGCCACCACCGACGCAGTGAAGCAGGCCCGTAACAGGCTGTCTTCCCTG
>JAIOWV010000007.1 GCA_021741945.1 Pontimonas sp. | reverse complement strand
TGGCGCTTCACGAACGCGTTCGTGAAGCCTGTGGTCTTTGCTGCTGCTTCTTCCTGGAACATGATGAAGTCGGATTCAATGTCGGGGTCTTTGCCCACGGTGTTGGGGTTTGCGTGGTGTCTGGTGTGCTTACCCATCCACCAGGAGTAACTGATTCCCACAACAGCGTTTGCCAAAATGCGAGCGGTGCGGTCGTTCGTGGTTCCAGAGGCGAACACCTGGCGGTGGGCGGCCTCGTGGGTCACAAAGGAAAACTGGGTCATGATGATCGCCATCACCGGCGCCAGTGCTAGTTGGGCCCACGAATCACCGATGAAGAACATGGCCGTCAACAGGGACAGAAGCGACACCGAGAGCACCACAATCAAGGTGATGTAGTAGCCCACTGAGCGAGAAAGAAGCCCTCGCTCTTTGATTTGCGACAGAAGCTCCGCAAACTCTGACGTGTAGGCGTGGGGCCTTGGGAGGCTGTGGTCAAGGACTGCTTGCGACATGGTTCCTGCGTTCGCTCGATACTGACTTCTCAGCCGATGAGGAACCAAAGAACGACCCCTAGATGTTTTGAGAGTAACAGCGCAACCTTTCCTTTCCCTGAACACAGGGCGACACCAAAGATCGGTTATTCACATCCGACACATATATACTCTGTATATACACACTGAATGGGGTGACACTGATGGACATGACCACCACCAGACTGTTTCGAACAGGAGGAAGCGTTGCCCTTCGCATCCCCGCGGGTTGGTTGGATCCGAACGCTCCGGTCACCCTTGTTCGAGATGAGCGCACGGGCAGGGTGTATCTCAATCAGAGCGATCCCCTCGATACCCAGGACTTCTTTGAATTCATGCAGGGTCAGGAGTACCTTCCAGACGCTGGCTTTGATGGGCTCACTCTGCGTTCTGACCCGCCGCGGGTGTCGCCGTTGGATGAGGGGCTCTAGTGTTCCTGCTCGATACCGATATCTGCAGCGAAGCCGTTATGGGTCACCCGAGGGTCCTTGAGCGACTTGGCGCTCTTGACCGCGACGTTTGGGCGATTAGTTCCCTTGTTTACGCGGAGCTCCAGTTCGGGCTGGAGAAGGGCAAACTGACCGCGCGCTCCCACACTGCGCTCGAAAAGTTTCTGCGGGCCGCACCCCTGGTTCCCTTTGATCGGGGTGCTGCGAGGGAGGCGGCTATGGTGCGGTTCGAGCTCGAAGAGCAGGGCAGGCCCTCCGGGGCCGTGGACCAGATGATTGCAGGGCATGCTCGCTATCTACAGGCAACTTTGGTCACCGGAAATGCAGCCCACTTTCAGAGGGTGCAAGGACTTGTCCTCGAAAACTGGCGAGAGGGGCAAGGGTAGACGCAAGTCGCTTGTTGTCGGCTCGCCGCCACCGGATTGGGGTGGGGTGCGGGTACCGTAGGGCTCACCCCAGAGGAGAATTAAGAATGACGAGTGCGGCAGAGGCCCTTGCGGTTTTCCATGAGCGACGAAACCTTGCGGCTGTGGCACCACAGGGCCCGCTGGCTCTGACAAACACCCAATGGGTTGACACCGAACAGACAATTTGGGGTGTCCCAGGAATCTGGGCGCCAAGGACTGACGGCGGTTCTGGCCTCGTAGTGACTGCCACAACCGAGGACCAGATTCATGTGGATGGCGCGCTTGTCGAAGGATCTGTCATTGTCCGCGGCAAAGATGACGATGCTCCCTCCACGGTGGTCTTCAGCGAGAATGTGAGCGGTCACGTCATTTCCGGCGAAGGCGGTTACGCGCTGCGCGTTTGGGACACGGAGTCCGAGGGGATTCAGAAGTTTGGGACGATCGACGCCTTTGACTACAACGAAGCATGGATCATCACCGGTTCGTGGACCGAGATACCCGGTGGCAAGAGCGTGGGCTTCGAGCACCTCAAAGACGAGGGCGTAGCCAGGGACGAGGTCGTCCCCGGCGAGATTCGGTTTACGCACGAGGGCACCGAGTACTCAATCGCCGCGTTCAAAGCAGGCCGAGCACTTCAACTGGTTTTTTCTGATGCGACCAATGGCGCCTCGACTTACAGCGTTGGCCGGTTCCTATTCTTGGCGCCGAATCCCGATGGCACGATCACTCTCGACTTCAACTACGCGATTCTTCCGCCCTGCGCCTTTAGCTACGCCTTTAACTGTCCGCTTCCGCCTGCGCAGAACCGTTTTCCCTTCGCGATTGAGGCCGGCGAGAAGAACGTCATGGCCAAGGACGGCTCGCTACTTCACGGCTAGGCCTGCGCTTCGGCCACAGCGCCATTTGTTTTTTCAGCCAAACCCTGGTCATACTGGAGTTAGGCGAAAGCCATGACGTCATAGTCACTCACGCATTCCGCGGTCGATGGGGAAGTCGAACCAACGGAATGGGAGAAGACGATGTCCACGCACGTGACCCGCGGGGTGCTCTTTGTGCACTCTGCGCCGCGCGCGCTGTGCCCTCATCTTGAGTGGGCAGCGGGCAAGGCGCTCGGTCACGCTGTGAGTTTCTCGTGGGTGGATCAACCCGTATTGCCGGGCACGCTTCGCACCGAATACGAGTGGGAAGGGCCTGTCGGCTCAGGAGCAGCGCTTGCCAGCGCGCTGCGCGGCTGGGAGCATCTGCGCTTTGAGGTGACAGAAGAGGCATCTCCAGGCGTTGACGGTGGTCGCTTCATGCACACACCCGATTTGGGTGTCTTCTATTCGCACATGGATGCGCTGGGCAACACGGTTGTTCCCGAAGACCGCATCATCTATGCCCTGGAGGTCGCAGCGGGCGACCCCGAGGAAATCAGCCGTGAACTTCGCTTGGCCCTTGGCCGGGCGTGGGACGAGGAGTTAGAGCCCTTCCGGCACGCCGGCGATCAGACTCCGGTGGTTTGGTTTCACCGGGTGGGGTAGCTAGCGGGCAACATTACTTCGCTCCGGATTCCTGCGGTCCGTCTGGATTCGAGACTCAGCGCAGAGAGCACAATCGATACTGCCGTCAGGACTACAAGCGCAGCAATCGGTGCCGACAACCTGGAGCCTTCGGCTCCTGCGAAAGCAGCGATTAACGCTTCAATTGACCACCCCAGTGGTGTGAGACCAGACACTGCTTGATAGAAGCTTGGCAAGATCTCCAGCGGAATCAAGTTCCCGAGGCTCACAATCTGGATGACGAACGCACCAAGAGACAGCGGTGCCAGCCATCGTGGATTCCATACCCAGATGGCGAAGTGGAGCGCGGCAAAGGACACTGCTGTGAGGGCGACCAGTGGAGCTGTAATGACGACGCTCGACCACGAGATGCTGCCCAGCGTATGAATCATGAGAGTGACAATTGCGGTCCATGCCACGACGACACCGATCACCGGCCGAAGTGCGCGACTGAGCAGGGTTGAGGTCTTGGCGCTACTGCCAAGCACTCGGGAGGAGTAGGAGGGCAGCACCAGGAAGTACAGGAGTGCGACCAACCACATGCCCACTGGTGCCAAGACGCTAGAGAACGTTTCCTGGAGGGATACATCACCCGAGCGGTCTTGGCTACTAAAGGCGACGGGGCTTGTCAGCACGCTTGCCGTTTCATCGTCAGCGGCGCCGAAGGCATTGTCACTGAGCTCCGCGGCGCCATCGGCGAGACCGTCGGCAAACTGACGGGAACCATCAGAAAGATCCACTGTGCCCTCGGCGAGGTCACTAAGACCGTCGCGAATATCGCTAGAGCCAGCCTCCAAATCAACGCTTGAATCGGCGAGGGCGTCGGCGCCCTTGTCGAGGGCCACAACCCCGTCTCGAACGCCGGTGAGGGCCGTTGATGCTTGCGAGGAGAGCGTGGTTCCTCCAGCTGCTGCCGCAGCAAGGCTGTCGATGAGGGTGTTCAGGGTGGCCTCTGCTGGGTTTCCGGTTAGCGCACCGCTGGATTTGATGGTGGACAGCCCGCCAGAGAGCGTTGATACGCCACTTGTGTAGGACGAAATGCCGGTGGAGAGCTCGCCAAGCTGTGCTGTTCCCTCACTGAGCGCATCGAGTCCATCGGACAGGCTGCGCGTTCCGGCAGCGAATTCACCAAGGCCATCGTCAAATTCTTCATATCCCGAAGCGAGCTCGCCCACCCCATCAGAGAGTTCTTCGACCCCCGAAGCAAGTGTTTCGGCGGCATCGGCTGTCTCCTGGAATCCATCGGAGATGTCGACAATGGCTGTGAACAAGCCCTCCATGATTCCTGAACCGAACTCGTCGCTTATGCCGGCTGCGAGCGCGGCCCCAACCTGGTCTGCGAGCACGCCCGCGAGATAGCTCTGGGAAGAGTCCGTGACGATCGTGAAGGTCGCTTGCTGGGGATCGTCGCTATCCAGTGTCGTCACGGCACGGGAGAAGTCTTCGGGGATCTCGACGATGCCATAGACGTCACCGGTGGCGAGTAGCTCCCGCGCTTGCTCTGAGTTGGTGACTAGCCAGTCCACGGCAAAGTCCTCAGACGTGACAAGCTCGGTCACCAGCGGTTTGCTAGCGAAGATGATGCTCTCTTCGCCTTCCTCATCAGTTTCTCTAATCAACTCGTCGTTGTTCACGAGGGCGACGGGCACCCTTTCCAAGCCATCGCCCGCTGACGATAGAGCGCCGAGCAAACCGCCGATGATGATGACAGGGGTGACCAGGGCGACAAGAACCCAGAGCGCCACCGAGGAAATGTTTTTCATAGTGTCAGCGCTCCTGAGTGAGCGTCCGCAAGATCGGTAATGGTTGTCGGAGTTGAAATCGAGGCCAGTGCCCGGGCTGGAGGCAGGCTAAAGAGCGCTACGGTCTGCTCGGGAGAGGCAAAGGTGTCCAGCGCGCTCCACCACAGGCCGCGGTCCTCCCCATCGGTCAACGGCTCTGCGGGGGCGACAAGACAGAGCGGCGAAGCATCTGCCACGGCGATTGCCGCCCAGACCAGCACGCGCTGTTCAGGCGACAAAAGGCCTGGAATAGAGTCCCCAGAAATAGGCTTGCCGGGGAAACGCTCGGCCCCAAAGCTATTTATTCTCGTCAGCGTCTCTGAAACCAGAGCCCTGCGCTCTCGTGGTGCGAGGCCTGCCAAGGTGCCTGACCACAGCATTCTCTCCTCAAGCGCCAATCCCACCGGCGTGAGCGCATCCACGTCCTGAGGGCTCCAGACAGACACCTTTGCGTGGGCGCGACGAACCTCGCTGGGGAAGGGATGCCCACCGACGTGCAGTGAGCCAGAGACCGGGTTTATGGCGCCAGCCAGTGTCGCGGCGAGGAGGCGCGTGGTCGCAGGCTCTCCCGCAACGTCAAGCCGGTCGCCTGTCTTCCACTGGAAACTCAGTGGCTCAGACCGGCGGTTCTCATCGCCGAGAACCACGTAATGGGCGTGGACCATCAAATCGGATGTCGCTGCGGCCCATTCCACATCGTGGATATGCGCGATTAGGGCCTCGCCCTCGACATCCGCGTGGGGCACGCGTTTGTCAATTGACCTCGGCAACCACCAGGCTGCGTTCTTGAACAGCGCCATCAGAGCCGGCACCAGCGTCATCCGGACCACAAATGCGTCGAAGGCGATGCCAATGGCCAGGCCGAGGGCGATGGGCTTGAGCGTGGCGGAGCCTTCTGGGACGAAGGCTGCAAAGACGAAGAACATGATTAACGCCGCCGAGGTAACTACCCGCGCCCCCTGGGAGTAGCCCTCTTCGATGGCGAAGCGCCAATCGCCGGTCTTGTCGTGTTGCTCTCTCATTCCCGAAACCAAGAACACTTCGTAGTCCATGGCCAGACCAAAGAGGACCGCCATCAACAAAATCGGCATAAAGCTCAGGACCGGTCCCGGGGTGACGTGAAGCAGGTCAGCAAACCATCCCCATTGGAAGATGGCAACCACGACACCAAACGCCGCCGTCACAGAGAGCACAAAACCTAGAGCGGCCTTGATGGGAACAACGATGGATCGAAAAACGGCCAGCAGCAAGATGATGGAAAGCCCCACAACAACGAGGCCAAAGGGAATCAGAGCGTCCTGAATCCGCTGAGATATGTCGACCCCAATCGCGGTCACGCCAGTGATGGCTAGCGGGTTTCCGTAGGACTCTTCCCACCCAGGAGCTCGCTCGCGCAGCTCACCCACAAGGTTCTTGGTCTCGATGGAATCGGGCGCAAACTCTGACACGACCTGGATGATGCCGGTGTCAAGACCGGGGGAGGGGAATCCTTGGCTGACATAGGCAACACCTGGGACAACCTCGAGTTCTGCGCGGAGGAAATCTAGATCCTTCATCAGGTCATCACTACCCGTCAGGTCCACCGCCACCAACAGAGGTCCGTTATAACCGGGGCCAAACCCTTCGCTGATGAGGTCGTAGGCCTTGCGTTGGGTGGAGTCGACTGGCTCCTGTCCACCACCTGGCAGGTTGAGGTCAAGAGAGAGCGCTGGGAGAGCAATCATTCCGAGCCCCAGAATCGACACCAGACTCACCGCAAGCGGATACTTCATCACGATGCGCACCCAGCGCCGGCCCATGCTGGGTTTCTCGGCTGATGCGGTGGCCAACAGGAAGGCTTTGGAACCGGCTTTAGGCCTCAGCTTCTCACCCATCAGGCCCATGAGTGCTGGCAGCAAAGTAATTGCTCCGACGATCGCGATGGCGACCGCCATGGCTGCTGAGGCGCCCATGACGCTCAGGAAAGGAATTCCGACGACGAAGAGGCCAAGCAACGCGATGATGACCGTCAAACCGGCAAAGACAACCGCGTTACCGGCTGTTCCCACTGCCGTGGCGGCAGATTCCAAGGCCCCATGGCCTCGGGCGAGTTGGTCGCGGTGGCGAGAGAGGATAAACAACGAATAGTCAATTCCGACAGCCAACCCGAGCATCACAGCCAGCAACGGGGCCGAGCTGGAAACAGTCACTCCAAGGGCCATCAGGAAAATGATTCCTACAACAATCCCTACGCCAACAATCGCGCTCGAGAGGGGCATCCATGCCGGGCGGAACGAGCGGAAGGTAATAAGCAGAACTATCCCCGCGAAAATGACGCCGAACACCTCGGCAATCGTTAGGCCCGGGGTTTGGTCTTGGAAGATTCCACCGCCGAACTCGGCAGTGAGCGCAGAACCAGCGAGAACCTCGCGCGATTCCAGAAGTTCGTCCAGCATCTCATCAGTCACGTTGGGTTGGCTAACGGCAAACCTAATCTGAATGAACGCGTACCGACCGTCGTCACTGAGCGCTCTCCCGGCAAATTCGTCGAACGGGCTGACGGCCTCGTCGACCCCGCTACTTGTCGATAGGCGTTCCGTCATCGCCTCGATCAGCGCCTCGTTTACTGGGCTGTCAAGGCGCTCGCCCTCCGGCGCCACGAGAACGGCTTGAGCGCTTGCCCCAGCAAATGTGGGGAAAACGGCGTTGAGGCGCTCAAAGGCAATCTGGGATTCGCTGCCGGGAATGCGAAAATCGTCGTCGGTTTGGCCGCCAAGGCCAAGTCCCGTGGCGAGCAGTGCAAACATGGCCACTATCCAGACAGCGAGCACCCGCCCAGCGTTCTGATAGCTCGCCTTGCCCAGGCGATAGAGGAAAATAGCCACCTAGCTGACCACCACCTGGGGGCCCGCTGAATGCAGGACCATGTCTTGAAGCGCCTCAGTCAGAAACGTCTTGAGTTCGGTGGGACCTAGTGTGGCAAGCTCCAGAATCTCTGTGGTCACAAGCGCGTAGGTCACGCCCGCTATTGCAATACCAAATCGAATTCGGTCGAGTTCGCTTGTGGCGCTTCCTGCGACGACGTTCGCCATCCTCGTCATGAGTTCGCGGGCCTTTGTCAAGGCTGGAATCGAGTCGCCGAGGTATGGGTGGGTAATCACCGTGTGAATACCGCGACGATGCGCGATGAGCAGATCAACCAGTCCCTCGATGAAGTCGCGACGATCGTCAAGGGTCGCAATACCTTGGCCTTCGAAGCGGCCGATGAACTCGGCTGTTGCGCTGAGTGTGCTCGTCAAGGCTTCATCGATCAGGTGTTCCTTGTGAGAAAAGTGATAGAGCACATTCGCCTTTGAGCAGGACGACGCCGCAGCGATGTCCTGAAGCGACGTTGCGGAAATTCCGTGCTTGGCAATGAGCTGAAGAGTGGTCTCCAGAATCACGTCACGAATAGACACGAGGGAGAGCCTAAGGCCGGATGTTGACTAATCCTGACCAAATGGTCAGTCTCTTAGTGAACTCCCAGTTTTGTGGAAATGAACAATCAGGTTAGGCGCTACGGAACGCGACCACAGCGTTGTGGCCGCCAAAACCAAACGAGTTGCTAATCGCTAACTGAGGTCCTGATCCGAGGTCTCTGGGGGATGTGACGACATCCAGGGGAATCTGCTCGTCTTGGTTTTCCAAGTTGATGGTGGGGGGAGCAGTTCTTTCATAGACCGCAAGAAGGGCAAAGACTGCTTCCAGAGCGCCCGTGCCACCAAGGAGGTGGCCGGTCGCTGCCTTGGTGGCAGAGACCGGAATAGAGGATGTTCTCTCCCCAAAGACTGCTTTCAGTGCTGCGTATTCGGCAATATCGCCCACCGGGGTTGAAGTGGCGTGAGCATTGATGTGGGTGACATCGTCGGGGGTTGCACCGGCTTGCTTCAGCGCCGCCATGACCGCGCGAGATGCTCCCAACCCCGCGGGGTCTGGGGCAGTGATGTGATACGAGTCACTGGTCACACCGCTTCCCGCAAGCTCCGCGTAAATTCGAGCTCCACGCGCCTCGGCGTGCTCTTTAGTCTCCAAAACCAACGTTGCTGCCCCCTCACCGAGGACAAACCCGTCACGATCGACGTCGTAGGGCCTTGATGCCCGCGCGGGCTCATCATTTCTGCGCGAGAGCGCCTGCATCGCAGCAAAGGAGGCAATTGGCATGGGGTGAATGACTGCTTCGGTTCCTCCAGCAACAACGATGTCGGCAAGGCCCAGCTGGAGGTGTTCATAAGCGTTGGCAATGGATTCAGTACCTGAAGCGCACGCGGAGACGACTGTTCTGGCTCCGCCCCGTGCTCCGAGACCCATGCTGACTGCGGCAGCGGCTGCGTTTGGCATCAGCATCGGGATGGTCATCGGTAACACCCGACGGGGACCTTTTTCGCGAAGCGTGTCCCAGCCATCCAGCAGAGTCCACAAACCACCGATGCCAGTGGCGTAATCGACCAGGATTCTCTCAGGTGCCACATCGGGAGATCCGGCATCGGCCCACGCTTCACGTGCAGAAATCAGGGCAAGCTGTGCTGAGGGGTCAAGTCGTTTGAACTCTTGACGCTCAAGAACGGTCTCGGGGCGCACCTTGGCCTGACCGGCAAAGGTCACCGGAAGGTCGTAGGTCTGCACCCAGTCGTAGTCGAGGGTGCTCACACCGGACTCACCCGCCAGAAGTGCCTTCCAGGTGGAGGCGACGTCACCACCGAGTGGTGACGTAGCTCCAATGCCTGTGACAACGACGGTAGTCATCGGTGTGGTCCCCACGAGGGGTCTTTAGCCCTGCGCCTTGGTGATGAAGGACACTGCTTCGCCGACAGTGGTCAGGTTCTTAACCTCGTCGTCGGGGATTTTCACATCAAACTTCTCTTCGGCGTTGACGACAATGGTCATCATCGAGATGGAGTCAATGTCGAGATCATCGGTGAAGGACTTCTCCAGCGTCACCTGATCAGGAGAAATGCCTGTCTCGTCATTGATGAGCTCGGCGAGTCCAGCCAAAACTTCCTCAGTTGTGTGTGCCATGGGTTCCTCTTCCTTGTGTGTTGCGGGACGGCTCCAATCTTAGAGCCCGGGGTGCCATATCTAGGGGAGTCGGACGACCTGTGCGCCGAAGACTAATCCGGCACCAAATCCAATCTGGAGCGCATATCCGCCAGAGGCCTCGGGGTGCTCCTCCAACAGGCGGTGCATGGCCAAGGGGATGGACGCAGCTGAAGTGTTTCCGGTGGTCTGGATGTCACGCGCAATCAAGACCGAATCGGGGAGACCCAACTGCTTGGCAAACTCATCGATGATGCGCATGTTGGCTTGGTGTGGCACAAAGGCGGTCAGTTCCTCGGGCGAGATGCCGGAAACCTCGAGCGCTTGCTGGGCGACCTTGGCCATTTCCCACACGGCCCACCGGAAGACGGCTTGGCCGTCCTGTCGCAGGGTCGGGAACTCGCCCTCGGGGTCCTCGAACGCCTCTTTGATGGTGCGGTCCATGCCCACCGCATCCCACTTGGATCCATCGGACCCCCACACAGTGGGGCCAATTCCCACAGAATCGCTGGGCCCTACGACCGCTGCGCCAGCACCATCACCCAAGAGGAACGAGATGCTGCGGTCGGTGGGCTTAGCGAAGTCACTGAGCTTCTCAGCGCCAACGACCAGCACATACTGCGCAACCCCTGCCCGAATGAGGGCATCGGCTTGGGCAATGCCGTAGGTATATCCAGCACAGGCGGCGGAGATGTCATAGGCGGCAGCGGGCGTTGCCCCAACGCGGTCGGCTAGCAGCGCTGCGAGCGAGGGCGTCTGGACCGAGTTCGAGATGGTGGCAACAATCACTGCACCGATCTCGGTGGGCTTGATGCCCGCCTTCTTGATGGCTTCGGTGCTTGCGCGTTCCGCCAGGTCAATAGCGCCCTGTGCGGCACTAGAACGGCGACGCTCGATGATCCCGGTGCGCTGGCGAATCCACTCGTCGGAAGAATCAATCGGCCCAGCCAAGTCGTCGTTGGAGACAACAAGGTCCCCTCTGGCAGCGCCCAGAGAAACGATCCGGGTGCCAGTCGGCCCATGGGACTGACGGAGTTCGCTCATGCGCCAGTCACCATCTCGAGAGCGAGGGCAATGTCCTCTGGTGAATTGATTGCCACAGTCGGCACCCCTTTCAGCCCCCGTTTGGCAAGCCCAGTGAGTGCGCCAGCAGGAGCTAACTCCATCATGCCGGTGATTGCGTTGCCAGCGAACGATTCCATGCAGGAATCCCACCGAACAGGCCTTGCGACCTGGTCCACAAGATAGGACACGTAGGTAGCCCCGGAGGAGACAAGCGAGCCATCACGATTTGTGTAGAGCGGGTACTGCGGCTCACCAGGTGCTAAGTCCGCAGCTGCGGCGGCTAAGGATGCGACCGCCGAGGCCATGTACGGCGTGTGGAAGGCTCCTGCAACGCTGAGCGGAATAACCCGGGTGCCAGGGGGTGGCTCTTCGGCAAAACGCGCGAGAGCGTCTTTGGCGCCAGCGATCACCGTTTGCCCTCCGCCGTTAAAGTTCGCAGCAAACAGTCCGTGGTGGCCAAGCGCCTGTTCTAAATCCGCTGGTTCTCCGCCAATCACCGCGCTCATTCCGGTGGGCTCCAGAGCAGACGCTTCTGCCATCGCCCGTCCGCGAAGGGCGACCAGCCGAAGTGCATCCTCATCGGTTAGAACACCGGCTAGCGCAGCAGCGGTAAATTCCCCGACCGAGTGCCCGGCCATCTGAAGAGGTGTCGAACCAGGAAGCGCCTCAAGCAGAGCGCGCCCGGTCATGATGCCAGCAGCGACGATGAGCGGTTGCGCGATTGCTGTGTCGGTAATTGTTTCTAAGTCACTGGTCGTTCCGTGGGTAACGAGGTCAACGCCAATGGCAGCGGACCAACCCGTGAGTGTTGCCCGGTAGTCAGGGTGATCAAGCCAGGGCTCGAGGAAGCCTGGCTTTTGAGAGCCTTGGCCAGGCGCGGCGATGACAAACATAGACTCCAGTTTCTCGGGGGCTTCGTCGAAAACGTTGGTGCGACCCGGCCTACAACTTCGCTATATCGCTGTAGGCAACCTACAGCGACCTACCCGGAGCTGGCGACGGGGTATTGGGTTCGCTCATCGCACCCAGGATGATGGCCAAATGCAGGGTTAGCGCGTCTCGAGGAGCGCCCGGGTCCCAATCGAGGACTTCAGAGACCTTTTTCAAGCGATAGCGCACGGTGTTTGGGTGCACAAAGAGCTCGCGGGCGGTCGCCTCGAGAGAGTGCCCCGTCTCAAAGTAGGTCCAGACGGTTCCCAACAGATCTAGTGGGTGATCGCGCAGGGGCTCATAAATGCTCGCTATTAACTTCCGCCGGGCTAACGGGTCTCCAGCGAGAGACCGCTCAGGCAGCAGGTCATCCGCCGCTAGCGGGCGGCCAGCGTTTCGCCAGCTCTTTGCCACCGAGAACCCGGCGAGCGCTGCCTTGGCGCTCTTCACAGCGTCCACGACAGCGGGAACGGTAGGCCCAATCACGAAGTGGCCTGGACCAAAGCTCTCATCGAGTGCTTGGGCGATTGCGACAAAACTGTGCTGCTCGCGCTTCGCGTGGTCGTCATCGTCGATTCGACGGCCAATCACCACCACGAGGCGATTTCCCTGAACGCCGACCAAAACATCCGCATTGTGGTGGCGGGCGGTCCGCCTAATCTGATCGACATCCACCATGCGAGGGCTCGTTCCCACGAGGACACACACTTCCCCGTGACCAGTCCAGCCGAGTGCCGCGATGCGGGAAGGGAGCTCTTGGTCGTATTCACCGCTCAGAATCGAATCGACGACTAATGCTTCCAACCTTGCATCCCAGAGCCCCCTGGCTTCTGCGGCTCTGGCATAGACATCTGCCGCCCCAAAGGCAATCTCACGGGAATACAGAAGAATCGCTTCGCGAAGATCCTCCGGAGCGTCGCGAAGGTGGTCTTCGACCACCTCGACAGTGACCTTAATGAGCTGCAGGGTTTGTTGAAGGCTCACTGAGCGCAGTAGCTCTCTGGGTGCGACGCCGAAGACGTCGGAGGCGATCCACGGCGTGGACTCTGGGTTTTCATACCAACTAATAAACGAGCTGATGCCCGTCTGGGCGACAAGGCCCACCGCTGAACGACGGCCCGGGGGCATATCGCGATACCAGGGCAGTGTGGCGTCCAGCCTGGCGAGCGTGGCTGTTGCCATTTCTCCGGAGACATTGCGCAGCCATGACAACGTTTGCTTCTTTGTCATGGACTGGCTCATGGGATTCCTCGAATCGTTAGTGGCCAGCTGGACTAGGCGTCGCCGCCGGTAGCCCCGCTTGTTCCCGCATTCACATCGTGAAGACGATACTTCTCGATGGCCGCTTGGTGGGATCCAGCAGGCACAAGCCCGTCTTTAGCCAACTGCTGCAACACGCGAACCACAACTGACGGGCCATCGATGGCGAAGTGGCGCCTCGCTGCCGCTCTGGTGTCGCTAAAGCCAAAGCCATCGGCTCCAAGAGTCAGGTAGGTGCCCGGCACAAACTCCCGAATCTGGTCCTGGACTGCGTGAGTGAAGTCGCTGACAGCCACGAATGGTCCAGGCGCACCCTGGAGCTTCTGGGTGACGTAGGGAACCTGTTGAGGTTGGTCTGGGTGCAAGAAGTTGTGGCGCTCGGCGGCGACGCCGTCCTTGCGCAACTCGTTCCAGGAGGTGACCGACCAGACGTCTGCGTTTACGCCCCAGTCTGTCGCGAGAAGCTCCTGGGCCTCTAGCGCCCACGGCACACCTACGCCGGAGGCCAAGATCGACGCGCGTGGCCCGCTCTGGCTTGCCGCTGGCTTCAGAAGATAGAGACCCTTTAGCAGGCCCTCAACATCCAGGTTGGTAGGCTCTTCTGGCTGAACCATCGGCTCGTTATAGATCGTGAGGTAGTACATGACGTTGGGGTCGGGGTGAGTGCCACCATACATGCGCTCAAGTCCCGCCTTCATGATGTGGGCAATCTCGTAGGCGTAAGCCGGGTCGTAAGTGATGACCGCGTGGTTGGTGGACGCCAACAGAGGTGAGTGACCATCGGCGTGCTGAAGGCCCTCACCTGTCAGGGTGGTGCGCCCTGCGGTCGCGCCCATAATGAAGCCCCGCGCCATTTGGTCGCCGGCCGCCCACATGGCATCGCCCGTGCGCTGGAAACCAAACATCGAGTAGAAGACATAAATCGGAACCATAGGTTCGCCAAGAGTGGCGTAACTGGTGCCGACCGCTGTGAAGGCAGCAAATGCTCCCGCTTCGTTGATGCCGGTGTGGAGGATCTGCCCTTCGGGGCTTTCCTTGTATGCCAAGAGCAACTCGCGGTCGACCGAGGTGTAGCTCTGGCCGTGCGGGTTATAGATCTTGGAAGTCGGGAAGTAGGCGTCCATACCGAAGGTGCGAGCCTCGTCCGGGATGATTGGCACTAAGCGGTGGCCAAAATCCTTGTTCTTCAGAAGATCCTTGAGCAAGCGGGCAAAAGCCATAGTGCTCGCAACCTCTTGCTTGCCAGAGCCGTTGGCCGCTGGTTCGTAGACCGAGTTATCGGGCAGGGTGACCTGCGTGTAGCGGGAGCGTCGCTCCGGCAAATAACCACCGAGCGCCCGACGGCGCTCGTGCAGATACTGGATCGCCTCGTCCTGATCGCCCGGGTGGTAATACGGCGGCTGGTACACATCCGCTTCGAGAGCAGCGTCCGAGACTGGGATGCGCATGTCATCGCGGAACGCCTTCAAGTTCTCGAGCGTCAACTTCTTCATTTGGTGGGTAGCGTTGCGACCCTCGAAGCTTGGACCGAGGCCGTAACCCTTGACTGTCTTCGCCAAGATGACGGTCGGCTGGCCCTTGTGCTCCATGGCGGCTTTAAAGGCTGCGTACACCTTGCGGTAGTCGTGGCCCCCGCGCTTGAGCTTCCAGATGTCATCGTCGGTCATGTGGGCAACCATGGCCAAGGTCCTCGGGTCGCGCCCGAAGAAGTTCTCGCGAATATAGGCGCCACTCTCGGCTTTGTAGGTTTGGTAGTCCCCATCGGGGGTGCGGTTCATGAGGTCCCGCAGTGCGCCCTCGGTGTCGGCCTGCAGGAGGGCGTCCCATTCGCGCCCCCAGACGACCTTGATGACGTTCCATCCAGCGCCGCGGAAGAAACTCTCGAGTTCCTGAATGATCTTGCCGTTTCCACGGACCGGGCCATCAAGGCGCTGCAGGTTGCAGTTGACGACGAAGGTCAAATTGTCGAGGTCGTCGTTGGCGGCGAGCTGAAGTGCGCCACGGCTTTCGACCTCGTCCATTTCGCCATCGCCCAAGAAGGCCCACACATGCTGCTGGCTGGTGTCCTTGATTCCGCGGTGGTGCATGTAGCGGTTGAGCTGCGCTTGATAGATGGCATTGATCGGCCCAAGGCCCATCGACACCGTGGGGAACTGCCAGAAGTCCGGCATGAGGCGCGGGTGGGGGTAGGACGAGAGGCCGCCGGTGTGGTGGGACTTCTCTTGACGGAAGCCATCGAGTTGTTCGGTGCTCAAGCGCCCCTCGAGGAAAGCCCGCGCGTACATTCCAGGGGAAGCGTGTCCCTGGTAGAAGATCTGGTCTCCGCCACCGGGGTGGTCTTGGCCGCGGAAGAAGTGGTTGTGGCCCACTTCATACAGCGCTGCGGAGGACGCATAGGTAGAGATGTGGCCGCCCACACCGATGCCAGGGCGCTGGGCACGGTGCACCGTAATGGCAGCGTTCCAGCGAATCCAAGCCCGGTATCGACGCTCGATGTCTTCGTCACCGGGGAACTCGGGTTCGTTCTCCGGGGCGATGGTGTTCAAGTAATCAGTGGTGGGGACCATCGGCACGCCCAGGTGCAGCTCCTTGGAGCGCTTGAGCAAGCTCAACATGATCTCTCGGCCGCGTTGGTGGCCGGACTGCGCTACGACTGAATCAAGCGATTCGCGCCACTCGTTGGTTTCAGTGGGATCAGAGTCCATCTGGTTGAACGAGTACGGGTCTTGGTCGTTGACAGCCACCCTGACCTCTTCCTGGTTGTGGTAGATCGGGAACATTCGCGCCGGGATCGCCAGTGCAGATGAGCCCCCAGTCTAGTCATCTGCCCCGAGAGTCAAAAGTGAGACACCACCACCCACAAAGTGGTTTACCATGGTGCGTTGGGCCTGTAGCTCAGTTGGTTAGAGCGCCACGCTTACACCGTGGATGTCGGGGGTTCGAGTCCCTCCGGGCCCACAACGACCTATCCGAAAAGCGCCACCATCAGGGCGAGATAGATGCCCACGAAAATCGTCGGTGTCACATACTTGACCACCCACATCCAGCGGCCGCTAGAAGCGTGGAGCCCGGATTCGCGCGAGAGCTGCTGCGCTTCCGATGCCACCTGAAACTGCACGAGTGCGCCCAAGATTCCAGAGGCTAGAAGAATGCCTGCGGTGGCGATGCGAACCGAGAGGCCGGTCTGCGCCAAGCCAAACTGCAGAAGGGCGATGGTGCTGATGAGCAGAAGCGTCGGGCCGAGCTGCGAGATGACCAATGCGGTGCGAAGTTTGTGCCACGTGGCGGTGTGCTCAGATGTCATGATGTCCTTGCAATCTGTGAAGTCCTACGAGCAAGACTAGTTCAGTCGCCAGAAAGGCCACCGTGTCACGTTCCGTGTTGCTGGTGATTGCAGCCGCCCTGCTCTGGGGGACAACGGGAACGGCTGCCTTCTGGCTCGGTGCCGACGTGTCGCCCCTTGCTATTGGGGCCGCGACGATGGGCATCGGGGGCGTCATCCTCGGCCTTGTCGGTGGCCAATCGAGCCTTGCGGTTCTGCGCGATGGTGGCACCAGAGTGTGGGCGGCGGTTGGCATCCTCGGGGTTGTTGTATACCCGCTGACCTTTTACTGGGGAATGTCCCAAGCGGGTATCGCGCTTGGCAACCTCATTGCTCTGGGCCTTGGGCCTCTCGTGGTCGCTCTGCTCGAATGGGGTGTTGATCGTTCTGCGCCGTCTTGCCTCTGGTGGATTGCCTCTGGTGTGGCGCTTGCCGGAATCGCCCTCATGAGCGTGGCAAAGGTCGATCTCGGGGGTGGCCGTGAGAGCAATGTCGCACTCGGTGTAGCGCTTGCCGTGATAGCTGGTGCCGCCTACGGGCTCTATACCTACGCCTTCGGGCGCTTGATTGAGCGCGGTCATAGCCCGAGGGCGGTAATCGGAGCAATGTTTGGGGGCGCCTCCCCGGTTCTCCTGGCCGTTCTCGCGGTTACCGGCGCGGGGCTATTTGCCTCCGCTTCCCAAGTCGCCCTGGTGGGTTATTTGGTTCTTGGGCCCATGGTTCTCGCATACGTTGCCTTTTCGGCCGCCCTGAAAACCTTGCGCTCGAGCACCGTGGCCTCGATCGCATTGCTAGAGCCCGTTGTGGCGGGGCTCCTAGCGGTCGTGGTTGTGGGGGAAAGGTTGGGCCCGCTCGCCTGGGCGGGTGGCCTCGCCGTCTTAGTCGCGATGGCGATGCTCTCCAGAGACAACGGGGCGCGGGGCTTGTCCAAGAACGCCTATTCTTAGACCATGGTCGAGAATCAGAATTCAGAGGACGCCGAGGGTCCCCGCCGGAAGACCTTCACTCCGCCAGCTGAAGATGCGACCTTCACCGGCTCGCTCCCTGTGATGGGCGAAACCGACGAGTCTGGGGCTCCAGTGGAGCCAATCGCACCGGTTGTCTCAGTTCCCACATCGGCAATCTCCCCGCCCGTTCGTACCTCGCTCAGCGACGACGCGATTCTTGCGAAGTTCCGCGGAGAGTCGGCGGGAAGCACCGCAGAAATGATCAATGAACTGGAAGCTCAGGTCACCCTTCGTGAGGAAGAGGAAGAAGCCTTCACCATGTGGGCCAACCTGACCCGCGCAACCCGCGGTGCATCCGCGGACGAGATCATCGCTCGGGAGCGCATCATCTTTGATGGCGGAACTCCGGAGCCACTCCCCGAAATCGAGGAACCTCTTCTTGAAGACGTCGAGGATCTTGAGGGTGATGCTGCGCCAGAACCCGAGGTCGAGCCGGAGCCAGAACCAGAACCAGAACCAGAACCAGAAACCGACCCTGAGCCCGAGCTGATTGTCCCCGACGACGCCGCCGAACCGGAAGAAGCAGTGGTCGATGAGGACCGCTTGCCTCATGTCCAGGAAGAGGCCGACCTGGAGCCAGACATCGTTGAAGCCGCTGTTGCAGAGGATGAGCCTGCCAAGGATGTGCTGGTCAAGAACCCTGTTCCTGTTGTTGATCGCACCGGCTTGGAGCCAACGGCGGAGAACCAGAAGGTGCTCTCGACTGCGGGGCTGTTCTGGAGTTGGTGGGCGACCCTTACGCCGGTTGTGGGCATCGTTGCTGGCGCGTTCCTCGTCTCGCCGGGGCTTGGCCTGCTGGAGACGGTTGTCGCGCTCAGCGCCGCAGCGCTTGTTTCGGGCGGGCTCATCGCGGCGGGCGCTTATGCTGGCGCACGGACTGGTCTCTCCACTCTTCACACCGCCCAGATGACTTTTGGTCGCATCGGCAACTCGGTGCCATCGGGGTTGATTCTCGTCATTCGACTCGCTCTTGTAGGGCTACTGGTTCTTGGGGCTGAGACGCTCGCAACACGCGTGATTACCAGTGCTGGCTGGTGGCCTTTTGATCTCTGGATTCTCCGCGCCACTATTGCTGCGGTGATCGCAGGTGTTGTGGTGACGCTCGCGATCCTCGGCGGGCGGGCGTTGCGCATTGGCCTTTACGTGAGCGCCGGTTTCCAGGCGCTCGGAATTCTTGGTTTTGTTGTGATTACTGCCCCTGCCGTGAGTCTTGCCGGTGTGGGGGTGTGGTCGGGTTCTGCACTTCAGGTCATCGCTTTGGGCTCGTTGGCGCTGGCTTTGCTCCTGGTGCTCTTTGGCCACACGGGAGGCGACCTAGCGAGATATCACCGCGGAGGCGGTGGTGGGCGCAGCGCAGTGGCCACCGTGAGTGGACTCGTCGCTGTTGTGCCCACAATTCTGTTTGTGTCCTATGTCGCCCTGGTGGCAATTGGCACTCCGCGCCTTGCCATCACGCTCGTGACTGATCCTGTGGGGACTTTGGCTGCGGACTTACCCGCCTGGTATCCCGCCCCGCTGCTTCTGGGGCTGGTGCTTCCTCTTGTTGGGCTTGCATCCTTGGCGCTCTTCTCGGGTGGTCTTGCAGCGTTGTCAGCGGGTGTCCGTGTGTCGCGTGTGGCCGCGACCTCGGTGTTTGCAGTGATTTCGCTGGCGGCTGTGGCTGCTGCGATTGCCTTTGAGCAACCTGTGGCGAGCTTTGTGCCGAGCCTCCTTTATGTCGCCGGCGTCGTCTTGGCAGCGTGGGGCGCAAGCTTCGCACTCGACGTGGCACTGGGAGCTAATCGACTCGACACCATTGCCGCCGGCGCCACTCCCTCCTGGCGCGTGGCGCCGCTGGCCGGAATGCTTGTCGGCATTGCCGCTGGGCTCGGGATGATTACCTCCCCGGTCTCCTGGCTGGGTTGGCTTGGTTATCTCCTGCCCTTACTCGAGATGGCTGGCCTGATTGATTTCAGTGCTGGGCAGCTTGGTGTCCTGGTGGCACTTGTTGTCTCTGGGGCAGTCAGCGCCGTCGCTGCGCTTGCGATTCGTGCGAAAAACGCTCCGGTGGCCCATGGCTAAACCCACCCTGGAGTCTGTGCTGAGACAGATCACCACGCTCTGGCCGGAGTCCGGGGCGCAGGAGTGGGACTCACCTGGGCTCGTGGTGGGTTCTCCCCATCAGGTCATTGAGTCCATCCACCTGGTGGTGGATGTGACTCCAGAGACGATTGCTGAAGCGCGGGACGCTGGCGCCAGCCTCATCATTGCCCACCACCCCTTGCTCCTTCGAGGTGTCACCAGCGTTGCGGAGTCGACCTATAAGGGCCACGTGGTGGCTGAGCTGATTCGTGCAGGAATGGCCCTCTATTCGGCTCATACGAATGCCGATGTCGTCCCCACCGGAACCTCGAGCCGACTTGCTGATCTCCTTGGGCTGGTCGAGCACGAACCCCTGGTTCCAGGGTCGCAACCGGGCCATGGGCTTGGGCGTGTTGGCTCGCTCCCCACAGAAATGAGCCTGTATGAGCTTGCTGTGGCACTCGGTGAGGTCTTGCCGCAGACCGCTGTTGGACCGGTGATTGCCGGGGAGCCGGATGCTCGAATAACGCGGGTGGCAGTGTGTGCAGGTGCCGGAGATTCTTTGTTGCAGGAACCCGCTGTTCTTGACAGTGATGTGTACATCACCAGTGATCTGCGCCACCACCCAGCTAGTGAATTTCGTGAGCACGCCAAGCTTGTTGGCGGCCCAAGCTTGATTACCATCTCGCACTTCGCTGCCGAGTGGTTGTGGCTGGATGTTGCGGCCGAGGAACTGCGGGCTTTGCTCGGTGTTGAGGTGACCGTGAGCGATCTCAACACTGATCCGTGGACATTCCAGGTTCAACGAGTGGGGGAGTGAGAATGGCACTGAGCGCACCTCCTGAAGTCCAGGCGCGGCTATTGGAGTTGGCTGATTACGACCGGGGTTTGGCTCGCGCGAAATCCACCCAGGGAGCACTCCCAGAAACGCTCCACATCACGAGCCTCACTGCAGCCGTGGAGGAGTTGAAGGCTCGACGCCACGACGCTTTCGTTGAGCTGGAGGGGATTCGGGCCGAGCTCGCCCGTGCAGAATCCGACGTCGCGATGGTCGAAAAGCGCATCGCGACCGATAAAGAACGCCTCGAGCACACCGCCTCCGCGAAGGATGCCCAGGGCTTGGAGCACGAACTCCAAAGCCTGGTGGGTAGGCGCTCTGATTTGGAAGACATCGAGCTCGCGATCATGGAACGACTCGATGAGGCCCAGGCCACAGAGTCGCAGATTGCGGGCGATCTTGCTACCGCTGAAGAGGCGCTCGCCCAGGCTCGGAGCGAAGAACAAGCACGAAGCGCAGAGCTCGCCGCAGGGACGGCTCGCCTGACCACCGCTAGGGCTGACCTTGTGGCCAGCTTGCCTGCAGATTTGGTTGCCCTCTACGAGCGCCAACGTGAGCGCTACGGCCAGGGCGCTAGCCACCTGAGGGCCGGGATCTCGAGCGCGAGCGGCGTAGCTCTCACCGAGTCGGACATCCAAGCCGTGCGCCAAGCGCCAGCAGATGAGGTTCTCTTGTGTCCCGATAGCAACGCGATTCTCATTCGAACGGCAGAGTCAGGGCTGTGAGCCCCGAGCGACTCGTCATCGAAGCCGATGGCGCATCCCGTGGTAATCCCGGTGACGCGGCTGGGGGAGCCGTGGTCATCGATCCGCAGAGCGGAGCGATCATCGCGTCGGCTGGAATCCTCTGCGGGGTCGCCTCCAATAACGTCGCTGAGTACCGGGGAATGATTGAGGGTGTGAGGGTGGCGTTGGAGATTTCCCCGTCTGCCTCGCTGCATATTCGGATGGATTCCAAACTGGTCGTGGAACAGATGTCGGGGCGCTGGAAAATCAAGCACCCCGACATGCAGGCTTTGGCGAAGGAAGCCAGGGGGCTCCTCGCGGGATGTTCCGTCGCCTTCGAATGGGTTCCCCGAGAAGAGAACTCCCGAGCCGACGCCGCGGCGAACCGGGCTCTCGATTCAG
>JAIOWV010000006.1 GCA_021741945.1 Pontimonas sp. | reverse complement strand
GTAGCTGTCAAGACTGGGTCCAGAACCCTCAAAGATGCCATCAACGACGCGATGCGCGACTGGGTCGCAAGTGTAGACACCACTCACTATCTTCTAGGCACGGTCGCTGGCCCACACCCCTTCCCGCTCATTGTCCGCGACTTCCACTCGGTGATTGGTCACGCAGCACGGGCGCAACTGCTCGAGATTACAGGTGCGCTTCCGACCGCTGTCACGGCCTGTGTTGGTGGGGGTAGTAACGCGATGGGCATCTTCCACGCGTTCCTCGATGATCCAGACGTTCGACTCGTCGGCTATGAAGCGGCTGGCGATGGAATCGACACGCCTCACCACGCTGCAACGATTTCTATGGGCAAGCCCGGCATGCTCCACGGTGCCAGGTCTCTGGTTTTGCAGGACGAGGACGGCCAGACCGTCGAGTCCCACTCCATTTCGGCGGGTCTCGACTATCCGGGAATTGGCCCCGAGCACGCCTGGTTATCGAGCATCCACCGTGCAGAGTACGTGCCTGTCACGGATGACGAGGCCATGCAGGCGCTGCGTCTTCTCAGCCAGACCGAGGGGATTATTCCTGCCATCGAAACTGCCCACGCTCTCGCTGGAACCCAGGCTCTAGGACGGGAGCTTGGTCCTGGCGCGACGATTCTTGTTTCCCTCAGTGGTCGCGGGGACAAGGATATGGAAACAGCGGGGCGGTACTTCAACCTTCTGGGGCCTGGGAACTAGTGGCCCGCGCAACCGTCCAGGAGACGATTCAAGCGCGCCGGACCGAGGGCTCCGGTGCGCGTGTCGCCTATCTTCCGGTTGGCTTTCCCACCGTTGAGGAGAGCATCGAGGCCTCTGTTGCAGTGCTCGATGCCGGCGCCGACATTCTCGAACTCGGCGTTCCCTACAGCGACCCGGTGATGGATGGACCAGTGATTGCCGAGGCGACGCAGGCCGCTTTGGCAGGTGGTTTCAAGCTGTCTCAGCTCTTCCCTGCTGTTGCCGAAATTACTCGCAGGACAAACAAACCTGTGCTCGTGATGACCTATTGGAACCCGGTTGTCCAATATGGGGTTGAGCGCTTCGCCCACGACCTAGAGGAAGCCGGTGGGGCAGGGCTCATTACTCCGGATCTCATTCCAGATGAGGCCACCGAATGGCTTCGCGCCTCGGATCAGTCTGACCTCGAACGTGTATTCCTCGCCGCTCCGTCATCCACTGAAGAACGACTTGCACGCGCCACAGAGCTCTCCCGCGGCTTCGTCTATGCGGTCTCTACGATGGGAATCACAGGGGCAAGGCAGGACGTCGATAGCGCAGCGAGAGGTCTCGTGGAGCGCCTCAGAGCGGTTCATGCCACCAGCGTGTGCGTGGGGCTTGGCGTATCGACACCTGAACAGGTTCGAGACGTAGTGAGCTTTGCCGATGGGGCGATTGTTGGGTCTGCGCTCGTGAAAGCCCTCTCGAGTGGCGGGGTGCCAGCTGTGGCGAAACTTGCCGCGGAGCTTGCCACTGGCACAGCCCGGGCCTAGTACCCTGGAATTTCTGAGGAAAGGCACGTATGGACACCCCCGGTATCCCTAGTCCGCCCAGCGATTGGCGGTCATTCAACTTTGGTCAGTGGCTCCGGGATCTCGGGCTTGACTGGTTTGGCCTGAACCTCGTAATCAATGCCTACGCGGTCTTCATCCTGCTCGGGATTGCCGCTGCGGTCTGGCTCACCAATCGCCGTCTTGTTGAGCGTGGGGGAGAACCGTGGGTTGTGCTGGACATCGCGCTGTGGGCTGTCCCCTTTGGAATTCTGGGCGGCCGCCTCTACCACGTGGTCACACACCCTGCGGACTATTTCTATCCCGGTGCTGACCTGTTGAGAATCTTCTACGTGTGGGAGGGTGGCTTGGCCATCTTCGGAGCGATTTCCCTCGGGGCTGTCGGAGCGTGGCTAGGCGCACGGTCCGCAGGAATCCGGTTCTCCTCCTTCGCGGATGCTCTTGCGCCTGGCCTGTTACTCGCCCAGGGGATCGGGCGAATGGGCAACTACTTCAACCAGGAGCTCTTCGGTGCCCCCACGAGCCTCCCTTGGGGACTTGCTATTGATCGCCCGAACCCTGCGATTCCGCTGGGGCTTCCGGATGACACTCTGTTCCACCCCACGTTCCTGTATGAAATGACCTGGAACATCGTCGGCGCCTTCTTCCTGATCATCGTGGGACGTAAGTTTGCGTTGCAGTGGGGTCAGCTATTTGGTGTCTACCTCATGTGGTACGGCCTAGGTCGCGCCTTCCTCGAGACATTGCGCCTGGACCCAGCGGAGCTCCTCTTTGGCGTTCGAGTGAACGTGTGGGGTGCGGTGTTTGCGATTCTCCTCGGGCTGCTGATTCTTTTTGTCCAGGCAAACCGCCACCCTGGCAAGGAACCGGGAATCTACCGGCCGGGCAGGGAGTGGCGGGGTGAGTCTGATGTAGACTCCGAGGACATGTACTTCGTTGTCGATGGAGAACCAGACAGCAACGAGACAGGCACCACTAGTTCGCGCAAAGCCACAAGCAACTAAGCGGCCGGTGTAGATACAGGGTTGAGGTTGCCTCTCCCTTCTCGGGCCATCGTTGTCCCGCCACGTTAGAACACGTCGAGGACGGTGATTATGTCTATTTCCCCCTTTGCGCGCTGGGCTTCAGCGCCTGAGGCCCAGGGACTCTATGACCCTGCCTTCGACAAAGACGCCTGCGGTTTGGCAATGGTCGCAACCTTGCGCGGCACTCCGGGACACGACATCGTCCAGAAAGCTCTGGCTGCGCTGCGCAACCTCGAACACCGTGGGGCCGTGGGCTCGGATGCGGGGACGGGCGATGGGGCAGGAATCATCACGCAGATTCCCGATGGCTTCTTGCGCGAGGTTGTCGACTTCGAACTTCCGACAAAGGGTTCCTACGCCGTAGGAATCGCGTTCTTGCCGAGCGACCCCACCGAGCGGTCCGCTGAACAGGCCGGGATTGAGGCCATAGCCGGGGAAGAGCAGCTCCACGTCCTCGGCTGGCGTGAGGTGCCCCACAATCCAGACGTGATCGGTGACACCGCTCGCGAAACAATGCCCGCTTTCTGGCAGTTGTTCGTGCGATCTACTGCGACAACGGCGAAAGGGCAGCATCTCTCCGGGATTGATCTCGACCGGCTGACGTTCCGTCTGCGCAAGCGCGCGGAGCGCGAATTGGGGTCATACTTCCCCTCCCTGTCGTGCCGGACGCTCGTGTACAAGGGGATGGTAACCACCCTTCAGCTTGAGCCCTTCTATCCCGACTTGAGCGACCCGCGATTCCAGTCAACTCTTGCGCTGGTCCACTCGCGCTATTCAACGAATACCTTCCCGTCCTGGCCCTTGGCGCAACCGTTCCGAATGATTGCTCACAACGGTGAAATCAACACCGTTCGCGCAAACCGGAACTGGATGCGCGCCCGCCAGTCTCAGCTGTCCTCTTCGGTACTCGGCGACCTTTCCCCGCTCTTCCCCATTGTGACCGATGGCGGCAGCGACTCAGCCTCCCTCGACGAAGTCGTGGAACTTCTGACGCTTGCCGGGCGTTCGTTACCTCACGCCATCATGATGATGGTTCCAGAGGCCTGGGAAAACCAGGTCGACATGGATGAGTCGGTGCGTGCCTTCTACCAGTACCACTCGATGTTGATGGAGCCCTGGGATGGTCCGGCAGCTCTAGTTTTCACGGACGGATCGCTCGTGGGGGCCACGCTAGACCGCAACGGTCTGCGCCCTGGACGGTATGTCATTACGTCAGATGGCCTCATCATCCTGGCAAGTGAAATTGGCGTTCTGGACGTTGACCCCTCAACCGTGGTGCGAAAGGGCCGTCTTCGCCCAGGCTCGATGCTGCTTGCCGACACTGTCGAAGGTCGCCTCATTGAGGACCAAGAGCTGAAACAACAGCTTGCTCACCAAGAGCCATGGGCACAGTGGATTGCAGACAACCGCATCGAGCTCGAGAAACTGCCACAGCGCGAACACATTACGCACACACCGGCTTCGGTCATGCGCCGACAAAGGACCTTCGGCTACACAGAAGAGGAAGTGCGCATTCTGCTCACTCCGATGGGCCAGGGTGGAGCCGAACCTCTAGGCGCGATGGGGTCCGACACACCCATCGCCGCAATTTCAGACCGGCCCCGTCTCCTTTTTGACTACTTCACCCAGCAGTTTGCGCAGGTCACGAACCCGCCACTTGACTCGATTCGAGAAGCAGTGGTGACGTCGATGAGCTGCGGGCTCGGCCCAGAACGCAACTTGTTGGCGTCCACCCCGCAGCACGCTGCTCAAGTGACACTCGAGTTCCCGGTGATTGATAACGACGAGCTTGCGAAGATAGAGCACCTCAAGCTTCCCTCCGGTGCGCCAGCGACCGTTGGCCTCAGCGGGCTATATCGCATCGACGACGGTGCTGAGGGACTGGAGAGACGGCTCGAGGAACTCTGTCGCCAGGCCGACGAGGCGGTCGATCGGGGAGCCCAGTTCCTGGTGCTGAGCGACCGGGATTCCACAGCGGACCTTGCCCCGATTCCCTCTCTCTTGATGCTTTCCGCGGTTCATCACCACCTCATTCGTGGTGAGAAGCGAATGCAGGTTGGCATCGTTGTGGAGTCAGGTGACGTGCGTGAGGTGCACCACGTCGCGCTCATGATTGGTTTTGGCGCTTCTGCAGTGAACCCCTACCTCGCCATGGAGACCGTTGAGAATCTTGTGAACCGTGGCGTGATCACGGGGGTGGACGTCGACACCGCTGTCGACAACGTCATCACGGCACTGGGCAAAGGTGTTCTCAAGATCATGAGCAAGATGGGAATCTCCACCGTCGCCTCCTACGCGGGCGCTCAGGCTTTTGAAGCGGTAGGGCTCAGCGAAGATTTTGTGGCGAAATACTTCACAGGAACAACGACGATCCTCGGGGGTGTGGGGCTCGACATCATTGCCTTGGAAAACGAGCAACGCCACCGCAGTGCCTATCCGGTTACGACCACCGGTAACCCTCACAGCCGTCTTTCGGTCGGAGGCGAATATCAGTGGAGGCGCGAGGGGCCACCCCACCTTTTCAACCCCGAAACAGTGTTCAAGCTCCAGCATGCAACGCGCTCCAAGCGTTTTGATGTCTTCCGGGAGTACACCAAGACTGTTGATGACCAATCTGAACGTCTCATGACTTTGCGAGGCCTGTTCACACTAAATACTGAGGGGCGGACCTCTATCCCGCTCTCAGACGTTGAACCGATTGAAGCAATCATCCAGCGTTTCACCACGGGTGCGATGAGCATGGGCGCAGTCTCACCGGAGATGCACGAGACCCTTGCCGTGGCCATGAACGAACTTGGCGCTAGAAGCAACACCGGAGAGGGGGGCGAGTCACCAGAGCGGCTGCGTGACCCTCTGCGTCGCAGCAAGATTAAGCAGGTTGCCTCAGGACGTTTCGGTGTCACGAGCTTCTATCTGACTATGGCCGAGGACCTCCAGATCAAGATGGCACAGGGTGCTAAGCCAGGGGAGGGCGGTCAGTTGCCCTCGAACAAGGTCTACCCATGGATTGCGACACTGCGTCATGGAACGCCAGGTGTTGGGTTGATTTCACCGCCACCACACCACGACATCTACTCGATTGAAGATCTCAAGCAACTGATCTTCGATTTGAAACGATCGAACCCTTCTGCCCGAGTGCACGTCAAGCTCGTCAGCCAGTCAGGTATTGGCGCCGTAGCAACGGGTGTCGCCAAGGCAAAAGCAGACGTCGTATTGATCTCTGGCCACGATGGTGGCACCGGAGCCAGTCCGCTCAACTCCCTGAAGCACGCCGGAACACCCTGGGAGATTGGCCTCGCAGAGGCGCAGCAGACTCTAGTCACCAACGGCCTGCGTGGCCGTGTGACGGTGCAAGTTGATGGCCAGATGAAGACTGGCCGCGATGTAATTATCGCTGCACTTCTCGGCGCCGAGGAGTACGGGTTCGCGACCGCTCCCATGGTGGTCAGCGGCTGCATTCTGATGCGCGTGTGTCACCTAGACACCTGCCCCGTGGGTGTGGCGACGCAGAATCCGGTGCTGCGAGAGCGCTTCACTGGAACTCCGGAATTCGTGAAGACCTTCTTTGAGTTCTTGGCGGAGGAGGTGCGTGAGTATCTCGCAAAGCTTGGATTCAGGAGCCTCGACGAGGCAATTGGTCAGGTCCATCTCCTTGACGTTGACCGCGCCATCCATCACTGGAAGGCCGATGGCTTGGATTTGAGCCCGATTCTCTCTGGCAGTCACGCGAGCTCCGGTGCTCTCCTTCAGAGAGTGGAAGGCCAAGACCACGAGATTGAGAAGCATTTTGACCAGAAGCTGATCGAGCTTGCCGAGCCAGCACTCGCGAGAAGCGAGCACGTCGATATTGACCTCCCCATCCGCAACACGGAGCGAGCCGTTGGGACGATGCTCGGCCACGAGGTAACGAAGAAGTACGGCGAACACGGTCTCCCTGCGGGAACCGTTGAGATATCTCTCACAGGCGCCGCCGGACAGTCATTGGGCGCCTTCCTCCCCGGCGGAATCACTCTGCGGCTTTCCGGTGACGCCAATGACTATGTCGGTAAGGGGCTCTCCGGGGGTTCGATTGTGGTGCGCCCTCCCGAGGGGTCGCTATATCCGCCTGAGCGCAATGTGATCGCTGGAAATGTGATTGGTTACGGTGCGACATCGGGAACGCTCTTCATCTCTGGCGTCGTCGGAGAGCGATTCATGGTTCGTAACTCCGGAGCGACAGCTGTCGTTGAGGGAGTGGGAGACCACGCGCTCGAATACATGACCGGAGGCTTGGCTGTCATTTTGGGGGAAACGGGCAGGAACTTGGGTGCAGGGATGTCGGGCGGAACCGCCTATATCCACCGCCTGCGCCACGAGCGTGTGAATCGCGAGGCGATTGCCAGTGGCGAGCTCGAAATCGGTCCGCTGGGCAGCGGAGACCAAGAAATTCTTCTCGATCTTTTACGAACCCACGCCTCAGAAACCGGTTCTCCGCTTGTGGCTCGCATGTTGGAGGACTCAGCTGCGACGGTCGCCGAGTTCGTCAAGGTAACCCCGAGGGACTACCAGGCCGTGCTGCGCACCAGAGATCAGGCCGAGAAAGAGGGGCTTGACCCGAACGGCGATGTCGTGTGGAGTCGCATTCTGGAGGTGACCGGTGGCTGACCCGCGTGGATTTATGAACTTCCCCGAGCGGGAGCTTCCGCCCCGGCGCCCAGTCGAGGTGCGGATTGGTGACTGGCGTGAGGTCTACGGCCCGGCGGATCCCACCGCCCTCACCCGGCAAGCTTCGCGCTGTATGGACTGCGGTGTTCCCTTCTGTCACCACGGTTGTCCGCTGGGCAACCTCATTCCCGAGTGGAACGACCTCATGCGTCGGGGTGATGGCAAAGGTGCCATTGAGCGTCTCCATGAGACCAATAATTTCCCTGAATTCACGGGGCGACTGTGTCCAGCGCCCTGTGAGTCTTCCTGTGTTCTGGGAATAAACCAGCCACCAGTCACGATCAAGAGCATCGAAGTGTCCATCATCAACGACGCCTGGGAAAACGGTTGGGTGAAGCCGTTGCCACCTGAACGCCTGACGGGGAAGACCGTTGCGGTCGTAGGAAGCGGTCCCGCCGGCCTTGCAGCTGCGCAGCAGCTGACCCGCGTGGGGCACACGGTCGCCGTTTTCGAACGGGACGATCGTATCGGAGGTCTCTTGCGCTACGGGATCCCGGATTTCAAGATGGAAAAACATCACCTCGACATGCGACTTGCCCAGATGCAGGAGGAGGGCACCAGGTTTAGGCCTGGTGTGACCATCGGAGTCGACATCACCTGGAGCGAGCTCACAGAGCGATATGACGCCGTTGTCATCGCCACAGGGGCGACGATTCCCCGTGATCTTGCCATTCCGGGGCGTGAGCTTTCTGGTATTTATCCGGCCATGGACTATTTGACCCCCGCAAACCGGGTTCAAGCTGGCGACCAGGTTCTCGATCAAATAACTGCCGAGGGCAAACACGTAGTGATCCTGGGTGGCGGCGACACTGGAGCGGACTGCCTCGGCACGGCACACCGTCAGAAGGCGGCATCCACCACGATGCTGGCGATCGGCAAGCAACCGCCAAACGAGCGCCCCACCGAGGTTCCGTGGCCAGTGGACCCGATTCTTTTCGAGGTCCAAAGCGCCCACGAAGAGGGCGGTGCCCGCGAGTTCCTCGCCTCGACCGTTCGCTTTCTCGGTGACGAGAACGGTCAGGTTCGTGCCATTGAGGTCTGCGAGACGGAGTACAGGGATGGAGGACGTTTCCCCAAGCCTGGAACCGAGCGAGAGATCCCTGCTGATCTTGTGCTGCTCGCCCTTGGCTACCAGGGCGCAGAGCACAGCCTGCTGACCGAGCAGGTTGGGTTAGGCGTGGATGGCTCGAGGAATTTGGAGCGAAACCGGGACTACTCGACCGCTGTTCCAGGCGTCTTCGTGGCCGGGGATGCCGGCCGCGGGGCCTCGCTCATCGTCTGGGCCATCGCCGAGGGACGTGCTGTCGCGGCCGAAGTGGACCGTTATCTCGAAGGCACTACGCTTTTACCGGCGCCAGTGAGTGCCTTTGATCGCCCTTTGTCGGTCTAATTACAACGTAAGGAAGCAATGAGACGCGCGAAAATCGTGGCAACGCTGGGGCCTGCAACCTCGAGCTATGACAGCATTCAGGCACTTGTTGAGGCCGGAGTTAACATCATCCGGATGAACCTAAGCCACGGCAGTCTGGCTGTTCACGAGGAAATTTTTCAGACCGTTCGCTCTGTCGCAACTGACATGGACAAGCCGATTGCCATTCTTGTGGACCTTCAGGGTCCAAAGATTCGCCTCGAAAAGTTTGCCGACGGACCTCATGTGCTCGCACCCGGCGACACGTTCACCATCACCATTCGCGATGTGGTGGGAACCAAAGAGCTCGTAGGCACGACCTATAAAGGTCTCCCCGGAGACGTCAAGCCGGGGGACACACTGCTGATTGATGACGGGAAAGTCCGCCTCGAGGCGGTTTCGTCTGATGGCACCGATGTCGTCACTACCGTCGTTGTCGGCGGCGCTGTCTCAAACAACAAGGGCATTAATCTTCCCGGTGTTGCCGTGTCAGCCCCTGCTCTCTCCGACAAAGATGAAGAAGACCTGCGCTGGGCACTGAAAATGAAGTGCGATTTCATCGCGCTGAGTTTCGTGCGCAACGCCTCCGATATCGAGCGGGTTAACGCAATCATGGCTGAAGAGGGCTTTAGCTGTCCCGTCATTGCCAAGATTGAGAAGCCAGAAGCCGTCGACAACCTGGATGCCATCGTCGACGCGTTTGACGGAATCATGGTTGCCCGCGGGGATCTCGGCGTCGAACTTCCCCCGGAGACGGTGCCGATCATTCAGAAGAAGGCAATCGAGGCTGGGCGCCGTATGGCAAAGCCCGTCATCGTCGCCACCCAAATGCTCGAGTCCATGATCGAAGCCCCCGTTCCCACTCGTGCGGAAACGTCCGACGTCGCTAACGCGGTCTTGGATGGCGCAGATGCCGTGATGTTGAGCGGAGAAACCAGTGTCGGCAAGTATCCAGCCATCGCAGTTGCCACCATGGCGAGGATCCTCGAATCTACTGAGGACCACGGTCTTTCCCGTATTCCACCGCTTGGCACCAAACCCCGCACTCAGGGTGGTGCCATCACCCTCGCCGCAGAGGAAGTTGCCAACTTCGTCGAAGCCAAGTTTGTCTGCGTCTTTACGGAATCGGGCGACTCTGCGCGCCGTATGGCACGGCTACGAAGCTCCATCCCCATGATTGCTTTCACCCCGTCGGAAGAGATTCGACGCCGGATGGCGCTCTCGTGGGGTGTGACGTCTTACCTCGTCCCGCGTGTAACGCACACGGACGCGATGTATCCGATTGTTGACGAGTCACTCATGACACACAAGCTTGCGCAGCGCGGGGACAAAGTCGTCGTGATTTCAGGCTCTCCTCCAGGGACCCCCGGGTCGACTAACGACCTTCGCGTGCACGTTGTCGGGGATGCGATGGAGGGTGTTGCGCCCGTCTGGTCAAACTAACTCGCTGGTGCCGGATGTGGGATTTGAACCCACACGCCCTTTCGGACAAAGCATTTTGAGTGCTCCGCGTCTGCCATTCCGCCAATCCGGCGAGGTGTTGGTGTGGCTCTAGAACCATACCGTAGGCTCCTGGTGTGAGCGAAAACACTCCAGCGACAGCCGCCAAGACCCGTGTTATTGTCGCGGAAGACGAATCGCTCATTCGCATCGACATCGTGGAAATTCTTAGAGATAACGGTTTCGACGTCGTGGGGGAGGCTGCCGACGGGGAGAAGGCAGTCGCTCTGGCGGAAGAGCTTCGTCCAGACATCGTCGTGATGGATGTCAAAATGCCCCTCCTAGATGGAATTTCGGCAGCCGAGATCCTGACCAAACGCCACATCGCACCGGTGGTGCTCCTGACTGCTTTTTCGCAGCGCGAGCTTGTGGAGCGAGCAGCCGAAGCCGGTGCACTCGCCTACGTGGTTAAGCCCTTTACGCCGAACGACCTCATTCCAGCGATTGATATCGCTCTTACGAGATACCAGCAGATCACTGCACTCGAGGACGAGATCTCCGATCTCGCAGAGCGTCTGGAGACCCGCAAAGTGCTCGACCGCGCGAAGGGCATCCTCAACGACACGATGGGCTTGACCGAGCCAGAGGCCTTCCGGTGGATTCAGAAGGCGTCAATGGACCGACGCCTGTCCATGCGTGAAGTCGCACAGACTGTCATCGACCAGCTCGCAGAAAAGGCCGCAAACCCCGACATTTAGGGCGACTAAGTCTTGCTGGGAGCATCCCTCAAGTAGTTGGTCATTCGGACGGTGGAGAGCCGGTTTCCTTGTTCGTCGCGGATCGTAATCGTGTGGGTGGCGAGCGTGCGGCCCAACACCAACGCTTCACACGTCGCCGTCACGACTCCCGAGCTGACTGCTTTGGAGTGGGTGGCGTTAATTTCGATCCCCACCGCAATCCGCCCCGGGCCCGCGTGAATCGCTGAGGACATCGAGCCTAAGGATTCTGCAAGGACAACGTGGGCGCCTCCGTGTAGCAACCCAATCACCTGGCGGTTGCCCTCCACGGGCATAGTTGCCACCGACTTCTCCGCCGAGAGTTCAAGAAGCTCAATCCCCATCTTCTTCGCCAGCTGGCCGCCACCCGTGGCGACGAGACGCTCGACGAGCTCAGGATCTAGATCTGGTGGGAAAACGGTCATGAGCGCTCCTGTCCCTTACTGGCCCAGCGCTAGGCTAAGGCCGTGAACCCCAAGCCTACCTTGATGGTCATTGACGGCCATTCTTTGGCGTTCAGAGCGTTCTATGCGCTGCCAGTAGACAGTTTCCAGGCTCCCGATGGTCAGCACACCAACGCGATTCATGGGTTTATCTCCATGTTCCTGGGGCTTGTCAAGAAGGAAGAGCCGACGCACGTTGCTGTGGCCTTTGACGTTTCGCGTTTCTCCTTCCGCACGCGGATCTACCCCGAATACAAGGCGACTAGAGGCGAAACGCCCAGCGAGTTCATTGGCCAGGTACCGCTGTTGCAGGAGGCCCTGCATGCGATGGGTGTTCCCACGCTGACAAAAGAGGATTACGAGGCCGATGACATCCTTGCCACCCTCGCTACGCAGGGAGCGAACGCCGGAATGGATGTACTCGTTGTCTCGGGTGATCGTGACACCTTCCAGCTCGTCAACGACCGTGTGACGGTTTTGTACCCGAGCGCCCGTGGTGTCGCTGAGCTCAAGCGCTACACCCCAGCTGCGGTCGTTGAACGCTACGGGGTTGAGCCCCACCAGTACCCAGAAATCGCAGCCCTGGTGGGGGAGACCAGTGACAACTTGGTCGGGGTCGACAAAGTGGGCGAGAAGACCGCTGTCAAGTGGATCCAACAGTATGGCTCTTTGGACAACCTCCTTTCTCATGTCGATGAGATCAGCGGGGTGGTGGGCCAGAACCTTCGGGACCAGACCGATCGCGTATTGCGCAACCGTCAACTGAACCACCTGCTGACGGATATCGACGTAGGGGTGACGCTCGAGGCCCTGGAGAGAAAGCCGATCGATGTTCCCGCGGTGCGCGAGGTGTTCTCCCGCTTAGCCTTCAAATCCCTGACAGAAAGGGTTGTTGCTCTCGCAGGTGGGGACCAGGAGGCCGCTGTCGAAACATCTGAGCCCGCATCGATAGTTGCGCTCCCGGAAGAGCGCCTGCTCGTGGATGAGGAACTTGCGCACTGGCTGTCACAGCATAAGGACGGGCCTCTGGGTGTGAGCGTTAGGACCCAAGGGACGACGATTACCGATATCGGTCTCGCCACTGAGGCCGAAGCCATACGCGTGCCAGTAATTGAGGGAGGAAATGACCACCTGCCGCTCTTGGCCGCGCTGGGTGACTCGGGATTCTCCTTCGTGGCCTACGGTGCCAAGAATGTTCTCAAGGCGCTCAAGCGTAGGTTCTCGTTGCTTCCGAGAATCGCGGGGGACCCCGCGCTGGTCCGCTGGATCAGTAATCCCTCCAGAAAGTCGGATTCTCTCGAGAATCTGGTTGCGGAAACTTTGGGGATCGAGATTCCGGCTCCCAGAGCCGATCAACTTCTGCCAGAAACAGACTCGGTGGGAGCAGGTGTTGAAGCGTGGCTCGTCCTACAGGCCTGGGCAAAGGCCTCGGGCGAGCTTGATGCGAGCAGCGCAGAGGTCGCCGCAGAGATCGAACTTCCCCTGGTGCCAATTCTCTCCATGATGGAGCTGGACGGCATTGCCGTTGACACCGGTGCCCTGTCAGCGTTGGAAAGTCGTCTGGCAACAACCGTCGCTGAGCTTGAAACCGAGGCGTTTGGAATTATCGGCCACGAGGTGAACCTCGGTTCACCGAAGCAGCTCCAGACCGTTTTGTTTGAAGAACTTGGTATGCCGAAGACACGTGCGACAAAAACGGGGTTCTCGACCGATGCGAGTGCACTCCAAGACCTCCAAGAATCGAATCCGCACCCTTTTCTGGATGCCCTGCTGGCGCACCGTGACGCGACGAAGCTGCGGCAGATTATCGAGGGGCTTCGGTCGGCCGTTGCAGAGGACGGCCGCGTGCACACCACCTTCGATCAGACGGGCACTAGTACCGGACGTCTTTCCTCGCTGGATCCCAATGTCCAGAACATCCCCATTCGCACTGAAATTGGACGAGAGATTCGGGCCTGCTTTATTTCAGGGCCCGGCTCAGAGGGTTTATTCACCGCTGACTACTCTCAAATCGAGATGCGCATCATGGCCCATCTCTCCGGAGACGAAGCTCTTATTCAGGCATTCCACGCGGGGGAGGACCTTCACCGGTTTGTCGGGGCAAAGATTTTTGAGGTCGAACCAGAAGCCGTAACTCCTCTCATGCGCACCAAGGTAAAAGCGATGAGCTACGGGTTGGCCTATGGGCTCTCCGCCTTTGGTTTGGCGAAACAGCTGAGGATTCCCACCTCCGAAGCAAAGGAGCTGATGACGGAGTACTTCCGACGTTTTGGGAAGGTCCGGGACTACCTGAACTCTGTGGTGGCCGAGGCAAAGGTCAAGGGATACACAGAGACCATATTTGGGCGCAGACGGCCATTCCCTGACCTCGCATCCCCGAATCGCATTGTTCGTGAAGCAGCGGAGAGAGCAGCCCTTAACGCGCCGATTCAGGGGACCGCAGCAGACATCATCAAACGTGCCATGATCGCCATCGCGCGGGAGCTCGAGGCCAAGGGCATGAAATCGCGCATGGTTCTCCAGGTGCACGACGAATTGGTGTTCGAACTAGCCCCGGGGGAGCGCGATGCTCTGGAGGCACTCGTCGTTGTGGAGATGGGTTCTGCAGCTGAGCTAGCAGTGCCATTGGACGTTCAGGTCGGTTTTGGCGCGAACTGGGACCAAGCGGCGCATTAGCCGTTTGCCGGGCTCGGGTTCCCCGGCTAGACTGAGGGGTCGTCCAAATTGGACGGTATGTCCTGTCCACGCATGGCCAACGCGCTGTTGGTCAAGCCCGAGTAGAAATCCATTGTCCCTAACCCTATGAATCCCTCAACTACCGCTAGCCCGAAGCAAATCGCCATCAACGACATCGGCAGCGCCGAAGATTTCTTGGCTGAAGTCGAGAAAACTCTCAAATTCTTCAATGACGGTGACCTCATCTCTGGAACCGTCGTCAAAATCGACCGGGACGAAGTCCTCCTCGACGTCGGCTACAAGACCGAGGGTGTTATTCCCTCCCGCGAACTTTCCATCAAGCACGACATCGATCCTTCGGAGGTCGTCTCGGTCGGCGACGCCATTGAGGCCCTTGTCCTCCAAAAGGAGGACAAAGAAGGTCGCCTGATCCTCTCCAAGAAGCGTGCACAGTATGAGCGTGCATGGGGCGACGTGGAGAAGATCAAGGAAGCCGAAGGCGTTGTCACGGGACACGTCATCGAGGTTGTTAAGGGTGGCCTGATCGTCGACATCGGTCTGCGCGGATTCCTCCCCGCCTCCCTCATCGAGCTCCGCCGTGTGCGCGATTTGACCCCTTACTTGGGTCAGGAGATCGAGGCGATGATTCTCGAGCTGGATAAGAACCGTAACAACGTGGTTCTCTCCCGTCGTGCGCTTCTCGAGCAGAGCCAGAGCGAAAACCGTTCGTCCTTCTTGGATGGCCTCCAGAAGGGACAGGTCCGCAAGGGTGTCGTCTCGTCCATCGTAAACTTCGGCGCCTTCGTCGACCTCGGTGGTGTTGACGGCCTCGTCCACGTCTCCGAACTGAGCTGGAAGCACATTGAGCACGCCAGCGAGGTTGTTGAGGTTGGCCAGGAAGTTACCGTCGAGGTGCTCGAGGTCGACATGGACCGCGAGCGCGTCTCACTGTCACTCAAAGCAACGCAGGAAGATCCGTGGCAGGTGTTCGCAAGGACCCACGCCATTGGCCAGATTGCGCCTGGAGCAGTCACGAAGCTCGTTCCCTTCGGCGCTTTTGTGCGCGTTGCCGATGGCATCGAGGGTCTCGTACACATTTCAGAGATCTCGGACAAGCACATCGAGCTCGCGGAGCAGGTTGTCTCCACTGGTGACCAGGTGTTCGTCAAGATTATTGACATTGACCTGGAGCGCCGCCGTATCTCGCTCTCTATCAAGCAGGCCAACGAGGGCGTCGACCCAGAAGGGTCCGAATTTGACCCAGCTCTCTATGGGATGCCCACCGAGTATGACGACAAGGGCAACTACACCTACCCAGCCGGCTTTAACGTCGAGACCGGTGAGTGGCTCGAGGGCTTTGACGACCAGCGCAAGGTATGGGAGAAGCAGTATGCGGACGCCCAAGCCCGTTGGGAGTCTCACAAGGCTCAGGTCGCTCACATGAACTCGATTGTCATCGAGCCCATTGAGCGATCCGATTCTGAGGACTCTGCGGTCGCTGCTCCTGTTGTCGAGGAATCTGTGGGAACACTCGCAGACGACGAGGGCCTCTCGGCCTTGCGCGACAAGCTGGTCGGCGAAGAGTAAAACTCCATCGTGAGTGTGGCCCCGCGTATTGGTGGGGCCACACTGCGTTAAGGGGCTCGCTAGGCTCTCACCATGCCCATTGTCGCCCTCACCGGGGGAATCGCCGCCGGGAAGAGCACGGTGACCGCCGTGCTCCAGGAACTTGGCGCCTTCGTGATTGATGCAGACGCGCTCGCTCGAGAAGCCGTGGAGCCGGGCAGCGCAGGCCTCGCAGCCGTTGTGAGTCGTTTTGGCAGCGGGGTCCTCGACGATACCGGCGCCCTGAACCGGCAGGCACTTGGTGACATCGTGTTCGCAGACCCACAAGCCCGCAGCGATCTCGAAGACATTGTCCATCCCGTTGTTGCGGAGCTATCGAAAAATGCGTTCCAACGCGCTGGCAGCGACGAACCGGGGCGTGTTTTGGTCTATGCGATACCGCTGCTCGCGGAATCATCTCGACAGGGAGAGTTTGGCCTTGTTGTAGTGGTTCATGCGCCTGCGGAGGAACGAGTTCGACGGCTAGTTGAGCACCGGGGTTTCAGTGAAGCCGACGCCTCGGCGAGGGTGATGTCCCAAGCCACAGATTCCGCAAGGCTGGACCTCGCTGACATCGTGGTCGACGCCAGTGGAACGGAAGCGGAGACAATTGCCAGGGCACGGGCTCTTTACCGGGCGCTCGAGGAGTGCTGGCCTGACCGTCTCCAGGCAGCACCTGAGCTGTACACAACTCTCGCGCCCTAGGCTTGGGCCATGGATTCGCGGCGTGCTCTCAGACCCTTTGAGGTTGTCAGTGACTACACGCCAAGCGGAGATCAGCCCAAGGCCCTTGATGAGCTCGAGCACCGTTTTCTGGCGGGGGAGTCTGACGTTGTTTTGCTGGGCGCTACGGGTACGGGTAAGTCGGCCACTACCGCCTGGTTGATAGAGCGTCTACAACGTCCCACCCTGGTCCTGGCTCATAACAAGACGCTGGCAGCTCAGTTGGCCACTGAGCTACGGGAGATGTTGCCTCACAACGCCGTCGAGTACTTCGTCTCGTACTACGACTACTACCAACCGGAGGCCTACGTTCCTCAGACCGACACCTTCATTGAAAAGGACAGTTCGGTCAACGCGGAAGTCGAGCGACTGCGCCATTCAACGACAAATTCACTTCTCAGCAGACGTGATGTCGTCGTTGTCTCAACGGTGTCGTGCATCTATGGCCTTGGAGCCCCTGAGGATTACTTCGAGGCCATGGTGCCCCTCCAAGTGGGCCAGCGGATCTCACGGGAGGAACTGATCAAGGCCTTCGTCCAGATGCAGTACGAGCGCAACGACATTGCGTTCGAGCGCGGCACATTCCGCGTTCGTGGCGACACCATCGAAATCATTCCGGTTTATGAAGAGCTCGCTCTGCGCATCGACATGTTCGGCGATGAAATCGAGTCATTGGCGTCGCTGCATCCCCTCACGGGCAGCACAATCGAGTCACTGGAGACCGTCAGTGTCTTCCCCGCGACGCACTATGCGGCGTCGCCAGAGACGATGAAGTGCGCAGTAGTTGGCATCCGTGCTGAGCTCGAGCAACGGGTGGCCGAGCTTGAGAAAGCCGGAAAGCTTCTTGAGGCACAGCGGCTTCGCATGCGCACGACTTACGACCTCGAGATGATCGAACAGCTGGGCTTCTGTTCCGGAATCGAGAACTACTCCCGCCACATCGATGGAAGGCAGCCAGGAGAAGCCCCCAGCTGTCTTCTGGACTACTTCCCCGAGGATTTCCTCACCGTCATTGATGAATCGCACGTCACCGTCCCACAAATTGGCGGGATGTATGAGGGCGACGCTTCACGCAAGCGCACCCTTGTTGAACATGGCTTCCGGCTCCCTAGCGCCATGGATAACCGCCCCCTTCGCTTTGACGAGTTCCTTGGGCGCACCGGGCAGAAGATGTATCTCTCAGCCACACCCGGTCCCTACGAACTAGGGGTTTCCGACGGAGTCGTCGAGCAAATCATCCGGCCTACCGGTTTGATTGACCCGCAGATTGTCGTCAAGCCAGTGGAGGGTCAGATTGATGACCTCCTGGAGTCCATTCGTCAGCGTGTAGAGCGCAACGAACGAGTCCTCGTGACGACACTGACCAAAAAGATGTCCGAGGACCTGACTGACTATCTCGATGAGGCCGGAGTCAAGGTTCGCTATCTCCACTCCGATGTCGACACGTTGCGAAGGGTCGAGCTCCTGACCGAACTCCGCGCTGGCGTCTATGACGTTCTTGTGGGCATCAACCTGCTGAGAGAAGGCCTAGATCTCCCCGAAGTCTCGCTAGTGGCCATTTTGGATGCGGATAAGGAGGGTTTTCTGCGGTCGTCAACATCGCTTATTCAGACCATCGGCCGTGCCGCACGCAATGTCTCTGGTGAAGTCCACATGTATGCCTCGACAATTACCAAGTCCATGGCCTTTGCCATCTCAGAGACTGATCGACGCCGAGCGCTCCAGGTGGAATACAACCGGGCCAACAACATCGACCCGACCCCTCTACGCAAAAAGATCGCAGACATCACCTCTGTTCTTGCCCGAGAACAGGCCGACACTGAAGCTCTGATTGGCAACGCAACAGGTAGCGCGGGGGAGGGCTTCCGACGTCCGGTAGAACTGCGCGGAGGAGCCGAGGAGCTCGCAGGCCTCATCGCGACTGTTACCGCCCAGATGATGCAGGCGTCATCCGAACTCAAATTTGAACTCGCAGCCAAGCTCCGGGACGAGGTTGTCGAGTTGAAGCGCGAGCTCCGTCAGCTCGTGGATGCGACCGGCTGAGGCGCATCACCGGGAGGGCCGACTCTCTAGACTGAGAGGCGTGCCCATCCAGAAACCCAAGTCGAGCTCTGTGCTCACGGTCAAGGGGGCACGGGTCCACAACCTCAAAAATGTCGATCTAGTAATCCCCAGGGATTCGCTGGTTGTTTTCACGGGACTTTCCGGCTCAGGTAAGTCGTCCCTCGCATTCGACACGATCTTCGCTGAGGGTCAACGGCGCTACGTTGAGTCTCTCTCTGCCTATGCCAGGCAGTTTCTTGGTCAAGTGGACCGACCCGATGTCGACGTCATCGAAGGCCTGTCGCCAGCGGTATCCATTGATCAGAAATCGACAAATCGAAATCCTCGAAGCACCGTCGGCACCATCACAGAAATTTATGACTACCTGCGGTTGTTGTGGGCGAGAACGGGAATAGCCCACTGCGTCAACTGCGATTTGCCGATCGCGCGACAGAGTGTTCAGACAATCGCAGACACGATTATGGGTCGCCCAGAAGGATGGCGTTTCCAGATCCTTGCGCCGGTGGTGGCTGGACGCAAGGGGGAGTTTCAGGACCTGCTTCGCTCCCTCAACTCTCAGGGCTTTGCGAGGGCCCGCATCGACGGAACCGTGGTGGCACTTGGTGACGCGCCCAGTCTGCAGAAAACGAAGAAGCACGACATCGAGGTTGTGGTCGACCGTTTGGTTATGGGCCCAGAAATCCTGGGAAGGCTGACCGACTCTCTCGAGACAGCCCTGAAGCTGGCCGATGGCACGGTCATGATCAATGCTGTCGACGACGAGGGCCCCGATAGCACCCAGACCTTTAGCGAGCGGCTGAGTTGCCCGACTGGATGCCCTGTTGCGTTGACTGAAATTGAACCCCGGACCTTCTCCTTCAACTCGCCATTTGGCGCGTGTCCAGCCTGTTCTGGGTTGGGGTTCACTATGGCGGTGGACCCGGCAATGGTGATTGGTGACGAAGAGCTCAGCATCAACGACGGCGCTATTCGCCCCTGGACACAGGCGGGCAAAGGACTTTATGGCTACTTCCGGAACCTCCTGAAGAGCCTCGCCGACGACCTCGATTTCTCTCTTGATACACCGTGGGTCCAGCTGCCCGAGGGCGTGAAGGACGCGGTTCTCCACGGGAACAACTTCGAGCTCACCGTTCGCTATCGCAACAGGTACGGCCGCGATGTCAAGTATTCGAGCGGGTTTGAGGGCGTTGTTCCCTACATCGAGCGCAAGTACCACGAGACCGACAGCGAGTGGAGTAAGCAGCGTTTCTCCGATTACCTCCGGGAAATTGAGTGTGGAACCTGTAATGGCCAACGATTGAAGCCAGAGATTCTCGCAGTCCGCGTCGGCGGGCGGTCGATATCCGACGTTGCGTCGATGAGCCTCGCTGACGCCCACGAGTTCATGGCATCGCTGGCACTGGGAGAGCGTGATCAGTCGATTGCAGCGCCGATTCTCCGGGAAATTAGAGCACGTCTCGAGTTCCTTCTCGAGGTTGGACTCAACTACCTCAGCATGGCCCGAGCTGCCGGCTCGCTCTCTGGAGGGGAGGCGCAGCGAATTCGGCTTGCCACCCAGATTGGCTCCGGCCTCACTGGGGTGCTCTATGTCCTCGACGAGCCCAGTATTGGACTCCACCAGCGTGACAACCGGCGCCTCATTGACACGCTGGTGAAGCTGCGGGACCTCGGAAACACGCTGATTGTCGTTGAACACGACGAGGAGACCATCGAGACTGCCGACTGGGTAGTCGACATCGGTCCTGGGGCCGGTGAACACGGTGGAGAAGTCGTCCACTCAGGTTCACTAGCCTCTCTGCACACAGAGAAGCGCTCGATTACGGCGGGTTATCTCAATAAGAGCTCGCACGTAGTGGAGGAGCGGCCGAAGCGAGTCGTTGACCGAAGCCGCGTGATTCGCGTCGAAGGCGCCAAAGCAAACAACCTGGCCAACATTGACGTGGAAATTCCGCTCGGTGTATTCGTGGCGGTCACGGGTGTGAGTGGCTCGGGAAAGTCGTCCCTCATCAATGACATCGTCTACCGGCAATTGGCCAATGTCTTGAACGGGGCCAGGCACGTCCCTGGCCAGCACACCCGCATTCGTGGGCTCGAGCAGCTCGACAAGATTGTTCACGTCGATCAGGCGCCTATTGGGCGGACCCCGAGGAGCAACCCGGCTACATACACGGGTGTGTTCGACAAGATTCGCGCGTTGTTTGCTGAAACATCTGAGTCAAAGATGCGCGGATACCAGCCTGGGCGCTTCAGCTTCAATGTCAAAGGTGGTCGCTGTGAGAACTGCTCCGGAGACGGAACAATCACCATTGAAATGAACTTCCTACCGGACGTTTACGTCGACTGCGAGGTCTGTCACGGCGCGAGGTACAACAGGGAAACCCTGCAGGTTCATTACAAGGGAAAGACCATCGCGGACGTCCTCAACATGCCCATCGATGAAGCCGCGACCTTCTTCGAACCGATCAGTAGCATCGCCCGATACCTCGACACGCTCGTCGACGTCGGGCTTGGATATGTCCGTCTCGGTCAGGCTGCCACGACACTCTCCGGAGGCGAGGCGCAACGAGTGAAGCTCGCAACAGAGTTGCAACGTCGTTCAACAGGGCGAACCATCTATGTGCTGGACGAACCAACCACTGGTTTGCACTTCCACGACGTCAAGAAGTTGCTGCACGTTCTTCAAGGCCTGGCCGACAAGGGAAATACCGTTGTTGTCATCGAACACAACCTTGACGTCATTCGCGCTTCCGACTGGATCATTGATCTGGGGCCAGAAGGCGGGTCCGGTGGGGGCACAATCGTCGTCGAGGGAACCCCTGAAACCGTGTCAGCCCACAAGGGCTCCCACACGGGAGCGTTCCTCAAAGAGTTGCTGCAGAACAGCTAGCGATGGCACCACGGCACGCCTGGCAACCCCGGACCGGTGATATCCCGCAATCGCCAGGTGTCTACCGGTTTATGAACGCCAGGGGCTCAGTGATTTATGTGGGCAAGGCTAAAAACCTGCGGTCCCGTCTCACGAGCTACTTTCAGGAGCCTGGAAAACTCCACGAGAGAACGAGGCGGATGGTCGAGTCGGCCACGGCCTTGGACTGGACTTTGGTGCCCACCGAGCGTCAGGCTCTGCAGCTCGAATTCCTCTGGATCAAGGAATTCTCACCGGAATTCAACGTCCGTTTTCGTGACGACAAGAGCTACCCGTATCTGGTTCTAACCCTCTCGGAAAGCGTCCCACGCGTCTTCCTTGCCCGAAAGAAAGGTATCAAGGGCGCCAGGTACTTCGGCCCCTTTCACACAGCAGGAGCGCTTCGCGACACTCTTTCGACCATTCTCAAGGCCTTTCCCGTGAGGTCCTGCTCCGAGACGGTCTACAACAAGGCGCAGAGGGCCGGACGGCCCTGCCTCCTCGGTGATATCGGTAAGTGTGCGGCGCCCTGTGTTGGTCGGGTGAGCCAGCCCGATCACAAGGCGTTGGCACTGTCGCTGGCGTCGTTCATGGAGGGACACGACGGCGGGGTCGTGCAGGACCTCCAGGAATCGATGCGCCAGGCCGCCGAGGCACTCGACTTCGAACGCGCGGCGAAGTTGCGGGATCGCGTTGATGCAATCTCCACCATTCTGATGAAGAACACCATGGTGCTCGATGAAGAGGTGGATGCGGACATTTTCGCTGTTGCGGGAGAGGCGCTGGTCTCTGCGGCACACGTCTTCCGGGTGAGGGGAGGACGAATTCGCTCAGCCCAGGGCTTCATCCTCGAAGGTGCGCTTGAGGAGAACCTTGTCGAGCTGATCCTTCGAGACGGTTTTGAGGACTCGCCCCCACCCCGCGTCGTCGTTGTGCCAAGTCTTCCGTCCCTCGCCCCTGAATGGGAGGAACAGCTCTCAGCGCTTCGTGCGGGCGCGGGCCTGGCTGGCAAAGTTGCCCTCCGAGTGGCCAAACGTGGAGACCTGGCCGAGATACAGCGAACTGTGACCATCAACGCTGAACACACGTTGCAGAGCTACCTCAGCCAGAAGACGACAGACCCCCAGGTGCGCTCCCGCGCACTGGCAGAAATTCAGAACGCGCTCGGGTTGGCCGAGGCGCCGTTGCGCATCGAGTGTTTTGACGTTTCACACTTGGGTGGAGACAACCCCGTCGCATCAATGGTCGTATTCGAGGATGGTATCCCCAAGCGAGAGCACTACCGGAAGTTCGCCATTAGTGATGTTCGGGATGACACGGAGGCGATCGCGCAAGTGGTCTCGCGACGCGCAGCGCGCCTGAATGCCCCAGCAGGAGAGGAGGAAACGGAGCGCAAAGGCTTCTCCTACCCTCCTGGGTTGTTTGTTATGGACGGTGGCCTTCCGCAGGTCAACGCCGCTAAGCGGGCACTGGATGCTGCAGGAATCGACATCCCGGTGTGTGGTCTGGCGAAGAAACTAGAGGAAGTGTGGACGCCGGGGGCCAGTTATCCCATCATTCTCCCGCGCACGAGTGATGGCATGTTTTTACTACAACGCGTGAGAGACGAGGCCCACCGCGTCGCGTTGCGCTACCAGCGCAGCACCCGCCAGCGCGTGCTGGGGTCTGAGCTCTCAGACATCGACGGAATCGGTCCCGCCACGGCAAAGAGTCTCCTCCGTCATTTTGGCTCTCTCACCCGAGTCAAGAAGGCCACGCGCGACGAGTTGCTGGAGGCGGAGGGCGTCGGGCCTCGGGCAGCGGATGCGATCATCGCTCACTTCAGCAATCTCGGGGGAGCCGGCGGTACGATTAAAGCCCCCGAATCTACGAGGACATAATGGCTCCTGCTGCTCCCGGCGACAAAGCGGTCCTTATCGTGACGGGAATGTCGGGAGCCGGAAGATCCACTGCCGCTAACTCTCTTGAGGACCACGGCTGGTACGTGGTTGATAATTTGCCCCCACAGATGCTGAAACCCTTGGTGGCTCTCTCAGAAGATCCCGCCGCGGCCATGCCTAAAGTTGCCGCGGTGATGGACTCGCGCGGAGGCACACTCTTTGGGGATGCGAGAGATGTGATTGTCGAACTCTCAAAGGACTCCCACGTTCAGGTGATGTTTCTCGATGCCACTGACGAGCAGCTGGTCAAGCGCTTCGAGCAAGTTCGCCGGCCGCACCCTCTCCAGGGTGAAGGAACACTTCTCGATGGCATAACTGCAGAGCGCACGCTGATGCAAGAAATTCGAGAGCGCAGTGACCTGGTCATCGACACCACCGGGATGAACCCCCACCAGCTCTCCACAGCTGTGGCGAGCGTCTACGGGGGCCCCGGGGAGGCCAAACTTCGACTCACCGTGATGAGTTTCGGTTACAAGTACGGACTGCCTTCCGATGTCGACATGGTGGCGGA
>JAIOWV010000005.1 GCA_021741945.1 Pontimonas sp. | reverse complement strand
CCAGGAGAACCAGCCCACCCAAAACACCAGACCGATAAGTCGGTGGCCCACAGAGCTCAAAGCCGCAACGTCATCGGAACCCGTGGATATCACCACTGAGGTCTCTGGGCGATCTCGCTCGGGCTCCGGCTGGGAAGTCAGGCGGCGGCGGCCAGGCAACGCCGTCACCACTTCACGAACGACTAAGGGGGCCAACCCAGGAGTGCGACGTCGCATTGGGAGAGGCTAGCAAGTCAAGGAGAAAAAGGACATGGCTACTGCAAGCAGTAGGCGTGCAGGTTCTCATCGTTCTCTAGGCAGCGAGGAGATCATCCAGCGCTCTAGAACGCTGGGACACTCCCACGGGGGCTCTGTTCGCGCACAGGCGCTTGGGCCCCGTGTGAGAAACTAAGCCATGACGCTATCCACTAGAGCGATTCAACCGGCCGACGAGAACGCCTGGCTTCGGATTTTCCAGGATTACATCGCCTTTTACGAGTCGGAATTATCGCCGGAGCAGTACGCATTAACCTGGGCGCGCTTGAACTCGGATTTCCCAATTCATGGCCTGGTCGCGGTTAGTGACGGCGAGATCATCGGCATCGCACATTACCTGTTTCGCCCCTCAACGTGGAGCGCCGAACCCTTCTGCTACCTGGAGGATCTCTATGTCGACCCTGGTGCCAGAAACCTCGGAGTCGGACGAGGGCTCATCGCGGAAGTCGAGAGGATTGCGAGGGCCGCGGGGTCACCACGCCTCTACTGGACAACCTCACCGGAGAATCGGACCGCTAGAGCCCTCTATGACCAGGTAGCGGTTACGGATCGTATGCAGTACAAAATCCTCCTCAGCTAGCTCGTCGGGATGGGCCGCCTGGTTACCGCACTTCCGAGATACGTTCGCAGGTTTTCCTATGCGCCCCGAGGACCTAAGACACGAACCCCCTGCGCAGCCGCCTCGGCGGCGAGACCACGATCTGTGGTGGCAAGTGACGCGCCAAGCCTCGCCGCGGAGTGCAGAACGATGACATCTGGCATTTTCAATGACGTCGATGCCCGAAGTTGAGCAAGGGCTGGTCCATCATCTGCGGCGACTGTGACTATCTCTATGCCGAGCCCGTCAATGCTCCGCTGAAACTCCGCCACCTTGCCCGCCCTTGTCGGATGGACCAGCACCTCCGCGTAGGTGAGTACCGACATCACCAGCGAGGCGGCGATGGTGTCGACGAACATGCCCCTCGCCCAGCTGTGATGACGGTCGTTGGAGTCATGCAGTGCAATGAGTGCACTGGCGTCAAGAACTACTACGCCGGCCATTCGTCCCGAACGCTAGAGCGCCAATCCTCAGGCCACACCCCGCTGAGGCTTCCAGCGGCCTGCTCGATGGCGGCACGCCGAGTTGCCAGCCGGTTGCTCTGCGCCGTCTCTACAGACTCAATACCGGCACTCAGAACCCGGCGCAGTAACCGCCCCTTGTCGCTTGCGTCCTCCGGCCAGAGTTCAGCCGCTCGGTCAAGTGCCGCTGAAAGCGCATCGGTCTCCGTAATCATGTGTCGGGGGCGACTTGTGGGCATGGGGAAAGTGTAACACTTGTGACTTTGGTGTTACACCTTCGGCCGCGGGTGTCGCCTAGAGCTCCGGAATCCTCGAGGCAAGAATCTTGTCGATGCGACGACCATCAAGGTCAACCACTTCGAGACGCCAGCCCTCAACGGTCACCGCGTCACCGGGAACGGGGAGTCGCCCGAGCAGCAACAAGACCAGCCCGCTAACCGTGTGATATTTACCCTTGCCATCTTGGGGCAGATTGTTAATTCCCAGTAGATCTTCGAACTCGGGTATGGCCATGGAGCTCTCGAGAAGCCACGAGCCATCATCCCTCTGAACAGCTTCTAGCTCTCCATCGCTCGCCTCACCAATTTCACCAACGAGCGCGTCAAGGATGTCCTGGAGGGTGACAAGGCCTTCGAGGCTTCCATATTCATCAACGACAAAAGCAAAGCTCTTGCGCGACTCCCTGAACAGCTCCAACAGCTCGAGACCGGTCAGTGTTTCTGGCACATAGACAGCCTCTTCGAGCTTGTATTTGAGGTTGAGTTTTCCACCCCGTGCCATTTGGGCGAGGGCGCTCTTCGCGCTGAGAACGCCAACAATGGTGTCCAAATCCCCATCACACACAGGGATTCTCGAGTGCGGTGAGCCTGCAATCGCATCAAAATTCTCAGCATCCGGCGCAGAAATGTCGACAAAGACAATCTCGGATCGCGGCACCATCAACGAGCCCAAGCGCCGCTCATCCAGGCGGAAGAGTTTGCGCACGATGTCACGCTCTTGGGTTTCAATCAGCCCAGTCAGGGAACCCTCATCCAGCATCGCTTCGATTTCGTCCTCAGTGTCGGACGCCGCTTGCCCTTCTTTCACCCCAAGGAGCCGCAAGAGAGCGTTGGTGCTGACACTGAGAGCAAAAACAAACGGCCGGGAAATCTTGGCGGTGACCAATAACGGGGCGCTCACAATCGAGGCAATGACCTCTGGATGGGTCTGGCCAAATCGCTTCGGCACCAATTCGCCAATCGTGATGGCGAAATAGGTGACGACGAGAACAACAAGAATCGTCGCACCAACACTCGCAACCGTTTCATCGAGACCTAAGTCCTGGAGAAACTCAGCTAAGGGCGCGGCAAATACCGCCTCACCGACGATTCCGCTGAGCAGTCCGATCGAGGTGATACCAATCTGGATGGCCGAAAGAAACTCGGTCGGATTCTCCGAGACCCGCAGAGCCAGGGCCGCAGACTTGCGGCCCTTTGCGGCCATTGCCTGGAGCTTTGCTCTCCTCGAGGTGAGCAGCGCGACCTCGGACATCGCAAGTAGCCCATTCGTCAGAATGAGCACAAACAGAAGGAAGGCTTCCACGCGCTACTTTCTCCGCGCTGTGGCGGCATTGTTTGTCACAAGAGTGTCGCAATCACAGCTGGAGAAATACCGAGTATTCCGGCAGGCTCTCCGGCACCAGATGTCGAGATTCATCGGGTCGAGAGGTCGTGTTGCCGAAGCCTCAACTGCGACTCGAGTGTTTTTCAAGTTGTTAACAACTCGTAACGAGCTGAGATCGAATCGTTTTGCGAGGTTCACCAATGTCGCACCAAATCGTAACCGTCGGTTCCTACGTTCACAAGCGTGTGAGTCTCACACTTCCCTACCTTCAAGAGAAAGAAAGCCCAAGATATGTCTAGCTCACAGAAATTTGGGGCGTTAGCTGCTGGGTCAGCTCTCGCCCTCGTCCTCGCCGGCTGTTCAGCCGCCGAGGAGGCAGAAGCCCCTGCCCCCACAGAGTCTGCAGCAACCGACGAGCGGGCCGATTGGCCAGAAACACTCGTCTTCGGAGCAGTTCCATCCGAGGAGTCCAGTTCTTTGGTCGAAAGCTACGAGAAGATTATTGAGGTTCTTGAACAAGAGCTCGGAATCGAAGTGGAGTTCGTTCAAGCCACCGACTACGCAGGCGTCATCGAGGGTCAGGTCTCTGGTCGCGTTCACCTTGCGCAGTACGGACCCTTCTCGTACGTGCTCGCCGATATCCGGGGAGCTGAACTGGAAGTTGCTGGGGTCATGACGGACGGGCCCGACATTGAGCCGGGTTACCAGGCCTACGGAATCGCACTTGCCAGCAACGGCGACGTCAACGCCATCGAGGATTTCGCTGGCAAAACAGTATGTTTCGTTGATCCCGCGTCCACCTCTGGCTTCCTGTACCCGTCCGAGGGCCTCCTCTCGGCAGGAATTGATCCCGAGGCCGACGTGACTCCCGTGTTCGCGGGCGGCCACGATGCTTCAGTCCTTGCGGTGAAGAACGGGGACTGCGAAGCCGGCTTTGCCTTCGACGCGATGGTCGACAAGAACCTGATCGAGTCTGGTGACATCGAGGAAGGCGAAATCAAGACCGTGTGGAAATCTGAAGTGATCGCCGGCTCCCCTCTGGCTATGCTCGGAAGCCTCCCAGATTCCCTCAAGGCGGAAATCCGCCGGATCATCGTGGAAGAAGCAAATATTGACGCTCTCGTTGCGTCCGGCATCTGCGCGTCGGTCGATGAATGTGGTTTGACCGACGAGAAGATCTGGGGTTACGTCGAACGTGACGACTCCTTCTATGACGGTGTCCGCAAAGTCTGTGAAGTCACAGGCTCCTCCAAGTGCGAATAGTCCTCTAGCCGCACTGAAGCCGGGGTCGACTGCCTCTCTCGACCCCGGCTTCACCGCATTCACCCTAGGAAGGCGAAGCAGTGTCAGAAAACGTTATTGACGTCATCAACCTCAGCAAGACCTTCGAGACCGGCACTCGCGCTCTGCGGGACGTCAGCCTCCAGGTCCCCAAGGGCCAGATGGTCGCGATGATCGGCCTTTCGGGTAGCGGCAAATCGACCCTGATGAGGCACCTCAACGGCCTCACCTCTCCCACCTCCGGGGATGTCTGGGTCCTCGGCACTCACATCAACACGGCATCAAAGAAACAGCTTCGCGAAGCTCGCCGGCACATCGGCTTCATATTTCAACAATTTGGCTTGGTGGGACGGATCACCGCTATCGAGAACGTCCTCTCGGGTTCCCTCGGGTCCTTGTTTGGTCCCCGGTTCGGTGTGGGAAGCTACCCCCTTCGCCACAGAAAGAGCGCTCTGGAGCACCTCGACCGCGTTGGGATGGCGGACTACGCTTTTCAGCGCGCCGACACATTGTCGGGCGGGCAGATGCAGCGGGTCGCGATTGCGCGATCCCTCATGCAACAACCCGCCGTGATGCTCGCGGATGAACCCGTCGCATCATTGGACCCCGAGTCAAGCGCTCAGGTGATGGAAATTCTGCTTCGGGTTGCGAAGGAGGAGGCCCTCACTGTCCTCGTAACCCTTCACCAGGTCGAGCTCGCACTCGGCTGGGCAGAGCGAATCATTGGTTTGCGCGATGGTGAAGTTGTCCTCGATGACGCACCCAAAAAAATCGGCAAGAAGAAGGTGATGGAGGTTTACCAGCGGGTCGCGCCAGCGGATGTAGACGTTGATGAAATCGCCCAGGAGAGTATTCGAGCCTTGGAGGCGATGAAGAATGCCAACTAAAGCCCCGCCGCAGCGGGGTGCCACATCGCGACTGACACCATCGCTGACCAAACCCTCACTGGTCACCCGCTCAACAGTGGGTTCATTCGCTTTGATTGCTATTTGTGCCTGGATTTTTGTCGAGATGGACCTGCTCACTGTTTTCGGCGGCATCAGCGATATTGCCAATCTTGTCGATTACATGCTCCCGGTGAACTTCGACGTTCTTGTCCGAGCGTTGGCGTTGACTCTCGAAACATTCTGGATGGCGGTTCTCGGGACCTTCCTCGCAATACTGCTCTCGGTTCCCCTCGCCTTCCTGGCCGCGAGAAACACCACCCCACATCCCGTCGTGTACACCATCGCGCGAGGGATTATTGTCTTCAACCGAGCAGTCCCCGATCTCGTTTTCGCGCTGATTCTGGTGCGAGCATTGAGTATCGGCCCGCTGCCCGGGATTCTCGCCCTTGCATTCCATTCCATAGGCATGATTGGAAAGCTTCTCGCCGACGCCATCGAACAGACCGACAAGCAACCCCGAGAAGCGGTGTCGTCTGTTGGCGCGGGAAGCTTCCAAACCATCGTCACAACCATTGTTCCCCAGATAACGCCGGCGTTTATTTCGATTGCCCTTTTCAGGCTCGATATCAATCTCCGCTCCAGCACAGTTTTAGGTCTCGTGGGAGCAGGTGGAGTGGGACTACTGCTCAAGGAAACACTGGGCCAGCTCGCCTATAGCGAAGCGCTTGGTGTTGTGACCGTCATCTTTGTTTTCATCTTGCTAATGGAGATTCTCGCCGCAGGAGTGAGGGCTATGCTCCTTCAGGGCGAAGGCGGAAACTTACCGGGAGCTCGAAAGTGGAAGCTCTTGGAAACTCGCCGGCCACAAGTCGCTTCCATGCCAGACCAGGCTCGCAGGAGGACCCCGAGCTCTCGAGTGCTTCCCCCATGGACTAGGCAAAGGGTCGTCGCCGCTGGGTATGGATACCTTTTCGCGGGGTTGATTGTCGCTGGGTTTATCGCCGTCGACATCAACTTTTTCCGCTTCTTCACAAGTTTTGGTGACATTTTCACTTTCACCCTGCGGATGATTCCACCGGACTTCGTTACGGCCGGTCCGCAGATTTTTCAGGGAATGGTCGAGACTCTGGCGATCGCAGCGGTGTCGACAGTTCTTGGATCCCTGCTCAGTATTCCTCTTGGTTTTTTGGCAGCCGTCAACGTTTCGGTCAACAGGGCGGTGTATTCCCTAACCCGCGTTGTGCTCGTCATAATCCGCGGAATCCCCGAGCTGATCTTGGCAATCATCTTTGTTGCTGCCATCGGTTTAGGTCCAGTGGCAGGAATTTTTGCGCTGTCCATCGGGACGGCTGGTTTTCTAGCGAAATTAATTGCCGACTCCGTGGAGGAAATCGACCCCGCTCCCCGAGAAGCGGTTACAGCAACTGGTGCGACACGATTCCAAGAACTTTTCACCTCAGTAATGCCGCAGGTGATGCCGGCATTGATTGGTCAGCTGTTGTACACCTTCGACATCAATATTCGGTCCTCTGCAATCCTCGGGATTGTCGGTGGCGGTGGCATCGGGTTTCTGTTGTTCAATTCGATGAAGGTTCTCGCGTTTGACACTACGGCAGCAATCATCATCGCTATTTTTGTTGTGGTTTATACGATCGAGTTACTGGCAGGGTACGTCCGAAAGCAGGTCATCTAAATGGAACGAGTGCTCATCGTGGGAGCCGGAATTTTCGGAACCATGCACGCCTACTTCGCCCACGCGGCAGGTCATGATGTCACACTCATCGAGCGTGATCCTCGGCCCATGAGTGCCTCGGTGCGGAATTTTGGGATGGTAGCAGTGGGTGGTCGGGCCGCCGGCGAGGAGTTGCAAGTGGCCCTGCGCGCCCGCGAATTGTGGGGAGAAATCTCTCGGCACAACCGTGCCCTCACCTTTCGACCCACGGGATCCATTGTTGTTGCTACCGCGGAAAACCACCTCGAGGTGATGCACCAGGTTGCCTCCTACCCGGACGCGGCGGATCGGGGTTGGCAGGTGCTCGACCGACAGGAAGTCCGCGAAATGAATCCGGGCCTCCAAGGGCACAAAGTCGCGGGAGGGCTCTATTGCTCCCAGGATGCGGTGGTCGAACCCGATCGAGTTCTTAGCGAGCTTCGTGCAACGATGGAACACTCTGAGCGGTTCTCGTACTTTCCCTTAACCGCAATCGACGATGTCACGCAGAAAGGGTCAGAGGTCGTGGCCACAAGTCACGACGGAAGAAAGTTCCTGGCAGATTGGGCCATCGTCGTTCCGGGCGCTGACCACGCCACGCTCTTCCCTGGGCTGTTGAGCAGTGCCCCGCTGCGCAGAGTTTTCCTCCAGATGGCAAGACTCGAGCACCCGGGAGTCACCCTGACTACCTCGATAGCCAGTGCTGACTCGTTGCGTTTTTACCCGGGTTACCAAGGTGAAGCGCTAGCTGGCCTAGAACCAATTCGGCCTCTGGTGAGGGACATGGTGATGCAGCTACTTCTCCAGCAAAGGGTTGATGGTTCACTCACCATGGGTGACACCCACATCTACGAGGAGCCCTTCCCTCATGAAATGAGGGAAGACTGCTACGAGCTCCTCCTAGACGACGTGGAATCTATCATCGGCGTTAGGCCGAGCGTGCAGACAAGGTGGAACGGGATCTACAGCCAAAACACCACGGGGGCAGTCTGCGTGAGAGAAAAAGCCGACGAACGCATCGTCGTGGTGACCGGCCCTGGGGGCCGGGGAAACACCCTTTCCCCGGCTATCGCAGAAACAACAATCAAGGAGCTCATTCATGCCTAAGTTAGCCGTCTTCGACATTGCTGGAACCATCGTCTCCGACGATGGAGTGGTGATTTCCTCTTTCATTGCGGCCTTTTCTGAAGTTGTGCCTGAAGTCTGGGCAGAGAACGACGGTGATTTTCTTGAGTACGCCCACAAGACCATGGGCCAGTCCAAAATCGAGGTCTTTCGTTCGCTCCTCGGGGATGACTCGCTGGCGAATGCTGCGGCCGAGGCATTCCAGGCTCACTACCTCACAAAGCTTCCCGAGGTTCACCTTTTTGACGGTGTGCTGGAGATGTTCGATTCTCTGCGCAGTGCGGGGGTTCTGGTGGCCCTCAACACCGGATTCAATCGCGAGACTCTAGACACCATGCTCACAACTCTGAACTTGGGCAACTATGTCGACGCCACAGCAACCCAGGCCGAGGCCGGAGAGGGTCGCCCATCGCCGGCAATGATCTCCCATGTTGCGCAGGAGCTGGCCGTGGCCTCCCCACAGGATGTGGCGGTCCTCGGCGACACGAGGAGCGACATGGAAGCGGCCGCCCGATACGGAGCTGGCCTATCAATAGGGGTTTTGACCGGGGAACACGATGAGGTCGCGCTGCGCGACGCTGGGGCGCACCACGTGTTCCCCATCGTCACTGACGCCCTCAGTGTTCTGGCGACTCGCTAAGAGCCATCTCCCTAAGGTTCGCAAACAGGGTAGCTGTTGCTCCGCCCTCAACAAGGATTTCTTCGAGGGTTGCGCCACTCGCGTCAACCTGGTCAAGGAAACTCATCATCGCTTCAGGGTGAGCACGCAGCAGCACCCCCGACTTTTCAATGACCTCTTTCGTCCAGAATGGGTCCGCAGAGCTAAGTCGGGTCAACACCCGCGAAAGGTTGTCTTCAGTTCTGGCAAAGTCCCGGACGATGTGTTCTCGATGTGTCCCGAGCGCGGCATGTAGGGCAGCCGCAAAGACTCCGGTGCGGTCTTTACCGATGGCGCAGTGAAACACGACGGCACCTTTAGCCTCTGTAATAGCGTGAAGGCCATCAATGATGAGAGGCAGTGACTTGGAGAAGACCTCGAAATACCAGCTACCAAGCATCTCGTTGGTAAGCGCTCCCGGCGCCAACAGTTCCTCCAAATTGTGGGAGTAGCCAGAGTGTTGGAGGAGAGGAAGGTTCAGATAGTCGATGTCGTACTCGCGAAGCGGGCCTCTCCCTTTGCTCACTTCGTCTGAGGAGCGTAAATCGATGATGAGCGAGAGACCTTTCGATGCAAGTCGCTCAGCTTCCTCTTCGTCAATAGTCGCAAGATCGTCAGAGCGATAGAGCACGCCAGGCTTTATGACCCCGTGCACTCCGGCGAGCCGGCCAAGGTCTCGGAAGTTAGCGAGCTTTCCCACGGGGTGCGATTCATCCAACACGCCTACAGCCTAAATTTTTGGGGTTACCAGCTGGCAAATTCTTGGCATCCAGAGGTGAACGCGGTTGAGCTCGGAGCTAGTGTGTGTTTGTGGCGCCTTACGCTCTCCGCTTCACGCTCCAACTCGGTGTCACCCAAACCATCGGCTACGCTTCCACGTACTACCTGGCAGCAATCCTGGCTCGACCAATTACCGCCGATCTCGATATCCCCTTCGAGCAGTACTTTGTTTTTTCCGCCACTGCCTCAATCATCTCTGGGCTGCTAGGACCCATCCTGGGTCGCCAAATCGACCGGTTTGGTGGCCGCCTCGTTTTGCCCTTTGCAAGCTTGACGATTGCCTCGGGCCTCGTGGTGATGGCGCTTTCAACCACTGCAACCACCTTCCTCGTCGCTTGGCTGATCCTCGGAATCGGAATGGCCGCTGGGCTCTATGACGCCGCTTTCGCGTCGGTTGTCGAGATACAGGGCGAGCGGGCTCAACGCACCATTGCTGGAATCACCTTGATTGCTGGCTTCGCGAGTACTATCGGGTGGCCGCTCACAAGTGCGCTAGAGCAACAGTTGGGTTGGAGAGAGACCGTCCTCATATGGGCGGCAATCAACCTGGCGGTTGCGCTTCCACTACATGTTTGGCTACCAGGCTATGCGAAGGATGCCAGGCGCCAGCGACGCACGGACCGTAAGGAGCAGAGCGCCGCAGACAACACAGCGGTCCCCCACATTTCTCTTCTCTCCATAGTTCTCACGGCGATGCTATTTGTCTTGGCTGGCTTTGCCCCAAGCGCTATCGCTGCGCACCTGCCCGAAATCCTCGAAACAACAGGCGCAACCGGCGAGATTGCCCTGGCGGCCGCCACTCTGCTCGGCCCAGGCCAGGTTTTTGCCCGACTGATCCAAGTCCTCTTCCCGACCTTCTTTGGTCCAGTCAGAGTGGCGGTGTTCGCCCTAGTCATGCACCCGTTGGCCGTCGTCGTCCTTTTGAGCACTGGGCCCTCATCAGTTTTTGTATTCGCTTTCCTCCATGGCATGGGCTCAGGTTTCCTCACTGTTGCAGCGGGAATTCTGCCGCTCTATCTCTTCGGTGCGAAGAACTACGGTGAACGCCAGGGATACATCATGGCTGCCGCAGACATCGTGATTGCCTTCACGCCCGCAATCTTTAGTTTTGCACTGACTGGCCTCGGCCGATTTTCCCTGATGGTGACCGCCAGCACAGCCGTAATCGCCTGGGGAATTCTCGCCTGGTTGCTCGCGCACAAGAAACCACCGTCTCAAGCGCCCTAGCTTCCTCCAAGGCGTGGGAATGGCCCAGCTTTAGATGGCGTGGAGCGACTGAAGCTGTGTCACGTGCTTGGGGGTGAGCTCATCAAGCTCTGTAACGCCAAGAAGCTTCATCGTTCGAGTCATTTGCTCGGAGAGAATCTCGAAGGTTCGGTTCACACCGGCTTGGCCTCCTGCCATCAGGCCATAGAGGTATGCCCGACCGACAAGGGTGAACCTGGCACCTAGAGCAACGGCAGCAATGATGTCGGCGCCCGACATGATGCCCGTGTCCAAGTGAACTTCGGTGTCTTTACCCACCTCTTTGACGACCTTCGGCAGCAAGTGGAAAGGAATAGGCGCCCGGTCAAGCTGGCGACCACCGTGGTTGGAGAGCACGATGGCGTCCACACCAAGCTTGGCGAGCTTTTTGGCGTCATCAACGGTCTGAACGCCCTTCACAACCAACTTGCCAGGCCACTGCTTCTTAACCCACGCCAGATCATCAAAGGTGACAGTCGGGTCAAACATGAAGTCCAAAAGCTCCGCGACCGTGCCCTGCCACTCGGAGAGTGAGGCGAACTGCAGTGGCTCGGTGGTCAGGAAGTCCCACCACCACCACGGGCGAGGAAGAGCGTTGACCACGGTCCCGAGGGTTAGTGCTGGCGGGATGGAGAACCCGTTGCGCTTGTCGCGGAGCCGTGCTCCTGCAACAGGCACGTCGACTGTGACCATCAGGGTGTCATAGCCTGCCTTCGCAGCACGGTCCACGAGTTCCATAGAACGGTCGCGGTCCTTCCACATGTAGAGCTGAAACCACTTCCTGGCATCAGGACTCGCCTCAGCCACGGCCTCGATGGATTGCGTTCCCATGGTCGAGAGCGAGAAAGGAATCCCCCACGCCTCGGCGGTCTTCACACCGGCAATCTCACCCTCGGTGTGCATCATGCGGGTAAACCCGGTCGGAGCGATACCGACTGGTAGCGCACTGACTTTGCCGAGCACTTCACGGGAGAGGTTCACGTTCGAGACATCGCGCAGAATCGCAGGGTTGAACTCAATATTCGTAAAGGCTTCCCGAGCCCGCGCAAGCGACAGCTCCGCCTCAGCGGAACCATCGGTGTAGTCAAAGGGGGCCTTCGGCGTGCGGCGCTTTGCGATGTCGCGCAGGTCCCAGATGGTCAGAGCACGCTCCAGGCGACGCTTTTTGCCATTGAGCTCCGGCTTGCGGAACTTCATCAATGGCGTCAGTTCACTGGGGCGGGGGAATCGTCTCTTGACCAAGGGGAACCCGTTCTTTCGTTGTCTCAGTGCGAGTGCCTAGAGGGCAAGGAACCGCTAGCGCCCTCCAGGAAGTCTAGGTCGGCTCCACGATCGGCGCCGGTGACATGCTGAATATAGAGCTGCTCCCACCCCCTCGTCGCTGGTGCGACCCTCGGGACAAAGGACTTCATCCGCTCCGCAAGCTCTTCGTCAGAGATATCCACCCTTATGAGGCGGGCTTCTGCGTCGAGTTCAATGATGTCGCCCGTGCGGACAACCCCGAGCGGGCCGCCTGCGGCAGACTCAGGCGCCACATGCAGCACACACGTTCCAAAGCCCGTCCCGCTCATGCGGGCATCAGAAACACGAACCATGTCGGTGATGCCAGCGTCAAGGAGTTTCTTGGGAAGAGGCATATTGCCGACCTCCGGGAAACCCGGGTATCCCTTAGGCCCGGCGTTTCTGACGATAAGGACGGTGTCGGGTGTGACATCGAGGTCTGGGTCATCAGAGACAGCGATGTACTCCTCATTGGTATCGAACACCAATGCAGGGCCGCGATGCTTCAGCAGAGCTGGGGTGGCAGCGGAAATTTTGAGAACGGCGCCGTTGGGTGCCAAGTTTCCCCTCAGAACAGCAGTACTGGAACCCGCAGGCTGTACCGGCTCGTCCCAGGTGGCGATGACTTCGCGGTTGTAACAGGGCGCATCGGCGATTGCTTCGCCGATGGTCTTGCCGGAGACCGTCATCGCATCGAGGTGCAAGACGGGGCTCAGTTCTTTCATTACGGCTGGAACGCCACCGGCGTAGTAGAAATCTTCCATCAAGTACTGCCCAGAGGGCATGAGGTTCACGAGCAGGGGCACCTTGCGGCTTATCGCGTCGAAATCGTCGAGCGTGAGAGCGATACCGAGACGTCCTGCCATCGCGAGCAGGTGGACGATTGCGTTGGTGGAGCCACCCAGGGCGGCATTCACGATGATTGCGTTCTCGAAAGAGTCCATGGTCACGACCTTGGACATTTTCAGCCCCTCGTCGACCATATCCACGATGCGGCGACCGGCAAGCTGAGCCATCGACATGCGCCTCGAATCGACCGCCGGAATAGCCGAGGCGCCGGTGAGCTGGAGGCCGAGCGATTCGACGATGGCCGCCATGGTGGATGCCGTGCCCATCGTCATACAGTGGCCAGCGCTTCTGGCCATGCAAGCCTCTGCTTCATAGAGGTCTTCGGTGGACATGCGCCCAGCCCGGTGTTCCTCGGTGAACTTCCAGACGTCAGTGCCGGAACCAATGTCGCGGCCACGGAACTTGCCGTTCAACATTGGGCCACCAGTGATCATCAAAGAGGGCAGATCGACACTCGCGGCACCCATGGCAAGCCCAGGAGTTGTCTTGTCACAACCGGTCAGCATCACGACACCATCGAGTGGGTTGGCGCGAATCAGCTCTTCTGATTCCATGGCCAGCATGTTGCGATAAAGGCTCGTGGTGGGGCGCATAAGAGGCTCCCCCAGGCTCATCACAGGGAATTCCAGGGGGAATCCACCGGATTCCCAAACACCACGCTTGACTGCCTCGGCAACGCCTCGAAGGTGGGCGTTGCAGGGCGTCAGTTCAGACCATGTCGTGGCAATACCAATAACGGGCCGGCCATCAAAAACATCCGGGGCGAAGCCCTGGTTTCGCATCCAGGAGCGGTGAATAAAACCGTTCCGGCCTGTGCCACCAAACCATTCCTGGCTACGGCGAGTGGGGTCAGCTTTGCGGCTATGTTCGGACACGGACCGACCCTTCTACGATTTCACAAAATCCTATAGGATTTGGGGAATGTCTGCGTTTCCCCTGTATTGACCGTATCGAGAAAGAGCTGTGATGAGAATTGGCCGCGTTGGAGCAGTTGGAAAAGAAAAGCCGGTCGTCTTTCTCAGTCCAGATTCCGCGGTCTATGTGGACTCCCTGGTCGATGATTGGTCCAGGGACACCCTAGAAGCCGGAGGCCTCGAGTCCGTCCGCACGGCAAACCTAGATTCGCTGCCTGCCGTGGACTTGGCTACCTCCAGAATCGGGGCCTCTGTGGCCAGACCCACAAAAATTATTTGCATAGGTCTGAACTACCGCAAGCACGCGGAGGAGACGGGCGCAGCAATCCCCACAGAGCCTGTCGTCTTCATGAAGGCCCCCGACTGCGTCGTTGGCCCTTATGACGACATCGAGATCCCCCCGGGTTCAACCGCCACCGATTACGAAGTCGAGCTTGGCATCGTCATCGGTAAGCGTCTGCGCTATGCCTCGAGCCACGAGGAAGCGCAAGCTGCGATCCTCGGCTATACGGTCTGTCAAGACGTGTCCGAACGCCACTGGCAAATTGAGCGCGGTGGCCAGTGGGACAAGGGCAAGGCCTTCCCCACGTTCAACCCCTGCGGGCCGTGGATTGAGACTGACCCGAGCTTCAACCCGCAGAACAAAGCCATGACCTGCAGCGTCGACGGTCAGGTCCGCCAGAACTCCGATACTGGCGACATGATCTTCCCTGTTCTGGAAATCGTCCGCTATGTCAGCAACTGCATGGAGCTCTTCCCAGGAGACATCATCAACACGGGAACTCCTGCGGGTGTTGCCATGGGCATGAAGCCACCGCAGTACCTCACGGTTGGGCAGAGTGTCGAGACAACCATTGAGGGGCTTGGAACAATCAGGTCAACGTGCGTTGACCCGATCATGCACTAGAGGCTGCTACAGCAAACCAGGCCACTGGTCATCCGACACGTTCTGGATGACCACTGGGCGAACAAAGCGCATCATCGCTTGCGAGCCCACTGAGGTGTGAAGAACCGAGGTTGATGCCGGGTAGGGGCCGCCGTGATGCTGCCAAGGCGTCACGGCAAGGCCTGTGGGCCACCCGTTGACCACGACGCGACCCGCGATGAAGGACAGCTCGTCCACCAAATGGCGCGCCAATTCGGCATCGGGCCCGGGAACGGCCTGGACCGTGGCGACAAGAGCGCCCTCCAGGTGACCGATCGCGGTATCGAAATCCGTCTCGGAGGAGCATCGAACTATCAGGCCGACGGGGCCAAAGCACTCCTCCAGCAACTCTTCTGAGTTCTGAAGGAAGTTTTCATAGCTGGTCGCCAAGAGCCCGGGGGCTACCGTCAGGTCGGATCCAGCACTAGTGGGAATGAGCTCGGTCACACCGCTTACGCCTGCGACCCCTGACACCCCCTGTACGTAGCGCTCTAGTGACAGCGGGCTCAACAGTTGCCCTGGCGCAACAGCGGAGAGCGCTGCGACCAGGGCGTCAATAAATGCCTGATCGTCTGGCACGAAAATCACCGAGGGCTTCGTGCAGAGCTGGCCGCGACCCATCGTGAGAGATGTTGCCAACTCCGTGGCAAGCTCATCCCGCCTGGACTCAAGGGCGGCCTGTGTGATGAACACAGGGTTCATGCTTCCGAGTTCCCCGTAGAAAGGGATCGGTTCGGGGCGTGACGAAGCTATATCGAATAGCGCTCGGCCGGCTTTCTGGGAACCAGTGAACGCGCCGGCCTGAACAGCAGGATGAGCCACCAGGGCGGCACCCGCGGCCATTCCCCTGACGCTCTGGAACACGTCAGCATCAAACCCGGCACCAGCCAGTGCGGTCTGCGCCAAGGAAGTGAGCGTCTGGGCTAGGTGTGGGTGGCCTGGGTGATCTTTGACGATTACGGTGCACCCCGCAGCAAGAGCGCTCGCCGTGTCGCCCCCGAGTTGCCCGAACGCGAAGGGGAAATTGCCGGCTCCAAAAACAGCGACCGGGCCCAGCGCCACATACTTACGAACCAAACGAGGGTGGCCAACAGGGGGCAATCCCGCTAAGGCCTCGTCGACTTCCGTTGCCAGCAGACGGCCGCTCTCGAGCTCCTCCGCAAACAGGCGAAGTTGGAACGTGGTGCGGGCGATTTCGCCGACCAAACGGTCGGCTCCGAGGGCCGTTTCTTGGTGGGCAAGCTCAGCCAGTGACGCGGGGTCCGCGTCCAGAGCATCTGCAATGGCTCGGAGCGCGCGTGCACGCTCGGTCGGCACCAGTCTGGCCCAGGCCGCACTCGCCGCAGCGGATCGGGCCACCACCGCCTCAACGTCGGCCGCAGTTGATTCAGCAATGGGCTCAAACTGTGTTTCGCCGGTGAAGGGGCTAATGGAGTTCAGTGTTCCCACGGTGGTGTCCTCGGATTCTGTGTCGCTAGTGGCTTCGTAAACGGACGTGCTCTGGCCCAAGGTCGGACATTCTGCCTACTCCCAGAAGCTTCATGGTGTTGTCCATCTCTAACCGGAAAATATCCGACATTCGGTCAACACCAGCTTCCCCCGCAGCCATGAGGCCATACAGGTAGGGGCGACCAATCAGGGCAGCATTCGCCCCCAGCGCAACAGCAGCGAGAACGTCGCCACCGTTCAAGACTGAACCATCGATGTAAATTTCCATGGTTTTTCCTACTGCCGCGCGAACCTCGGGAAGGATTTCCAGGGGCACTGTGCCACGGTCCATCTGACGGCCACCGTGGTTCGAGAGGACGATGCCTTGGACACCGAGTTTCTTGAGTGCAAGCGCGTCTTCAACGGTCTGGACTCCCTTCACAATCAAAGGTCCGCCCCACTCTTTCTGCAGCCACGGGATGTCCTTCATGGTCACCGTTGGGTCGAAGATCAGTTGGGCGAGCTCAAAGAGAGAGCGGTCGTAGCCGCGCATGGCAGCGAACTCCAGAGGTGGCGTGGTGAGCATGTTTGCCCACCACTTCGGCTTGGTCGCCATGTTGAGGAAGGTCTTCATGGTGATTTTCGGTGGCACGGTCAGCCCATTGCGGGTGTCGCGCAACCGCTGTCCACTGACCGGAGTGTCGACGGTGAGCACCAGGGCTTCAAAGCCAGCACGCTTTGCCTGCTGGATGAAGTCCCTGGACTGATCGCGGTTTTGCCACAGGTAGAGCTGAAACCATTTGCGCCCCTCGGGGGTCGCGCCGACCAGATCCTCTGGCGAGACAGTGCCCATAGTAGAGAGGCTGTAAATGACGTCGTTCTTGGCCGCAGATGCCGCCACGGCGTATTCGCCGCGGTAGTGCATCATGCGGCTGTAGCCAGTCGGGGCAAAAATGATCGGCATCGAGGTGGGCTTGCCAAGAATCGTGGTGCTCAAGTCAACGTGTGCCACACCGGTCAACACTCGTGGCCGAAATTCCACCCTCTTAAAGGCGTCTTTGGCTCGTTGAATACTAAGTTCTTGGAGCGCACCACCCTCGACATAGTCAAAGACCGAGCGGGGAACGCGCTTGGCAGAGAGATCCCGCAGGTCAGAGACCGTGAGCGCCCTCTCGAGCCCCCGGTCACGCCTTTGTAAGGTTGGCCACGACCACCCCAGCATCGGCTTGACGCTGCTCCAGCGGGGGAATTGTCTCTTTACGCTCACGAAAGCAAGTCCTTCAGACGGTAGGCGTTGATGGCGGTGGTAGACCAGAAGAACTCCTTCTCTGATGCCGACCAGTCAGCGGTGATTGTCTCGACGATTCCCACAATGTCTTGGTAGGTGCCACCGAGAAGACAGACCGGCCAGTCAGAGCCAAACATCATGCGCTGTGGGCCAAAGTTCTCCGTCACCACATCGACATAGGGGCGGAAGGTCTCCACCGTCCAGTTGTCCCACTTCGCCTCAGTCACCATGCCGGAGACCTTGACGACGACGTTCGGCAATTCGCCAAGCGCCTTCATGTCCTTCTCCCACCCATCAATGTCACCCGCGGCGATGTTCGGCTTCGAGATGTGGTCGAGGACAAACTGCGTGTCCGGGCAGGCAGCAACGAGGTCCACGGCGGCCGCTAGCTGCGGGGCGAGAGTCAGGATGTCGAAGCTCAGACCGCGCTCCCCCAACCGCTGGACGTTGCGCACGATGTTGGGGCGCATGAGCCACCTGGGGTCCTCTTGGTACTGAGCAAGGTCACGAATCGAGACCAAACGGTGTGCTTCTGGGTGGGAGAGGTGGCTCTCGAGCGCCGGAGTGATGTCCTCGGCCTCCATGTCCAACCAGCCAACAACAGCTGCGACCTTGGGGTGTTCCGCTGCGATGGTCAGAAACTCTGGCGTTTCCTCCATGACAGCCACGGTTTGAACAATCACGGTGTAGTCAATAGACGCCGCTTCGAGCTCCGGCTCCATATCGGCCATGGTGAAGGTCTTGGAGATGGGCTTCAGAGCATCCCCCACCATCCAGTCTTGTTCCCGAACAGCCAGGTCCCACACGTGGTGGTGTGAATCGATTCTCATCATGAGCCCTCCCCTTTTCCTTCCATAACAATGTTGAGCAGTTCTTCGCCGGAGGCGAGTCGAGAAAGCTGGGTGGCCAAGAGGGCTCGCATCCCAGGCTCAAAAGCGCTGGAGTTTCCGCCGACATGCGGGGAAATGATGAGCCCTGGCGCCTGCCAAAGACGGTGGTCGGAGGGCAACGGCTCAGGGTTGGTGACATCGAGTGCCGCACGAATCCGACCGGATTCCAGTTCGGCAACGAGTGCATCCGAATCGACAATCGTGCCCCGGGCCACGTTCACCAACAGCGCGCCATCCTTCATGAGCCCAAGGCGCCTCTGGTCCATCAAATTCACGGTCTCAGGTGTGGCCGGAAGAATCAGAATCACCACGTCAAAGGTCGGAAGCAGTCCATCAAGCGCCGCCATCGTGTGGGTGCCATTAGCGCCCGAGCGCGTGAAGGCGTGAAGATCAACATTGAAGGGCTCCAGCATGCGCCCAATGGTCTGGCCAATGGACCCGAACCCCACTAAGGCCACCTTCTTGTAAGCAAGAGAGGGTCTCGGTCCTTGAAGCCACTGGCCTGAACTCTGGGCAAGGACAAACTTGTCAATCTCGCGCAGCGAGGCAATCATCAAGCCGAGCGCCAGCTCCGACGTTGAGATGTCGTGCACTCCCCTCGCGTTACAGAAGGTGAGGCCCTCACGCCGGAAGGCAACAGCATCGTCATATCCGGCGTTTGGCAATTGCACGTGACGCAGTGCGGGCATCGCTCGGATGGGCTCAAGCCCTGCTAAACCCGACATGTAACGAGGGACATAGAAGGTGACCTCTTTGATGGCATCGCTGTCAATCGGTGCCGTTGCGGGCCCCAACACAGTGACACCCTCAGGGGCCTGCAAGTCGTCCCACTGGGTCCACACGACGTGATTCATCGGATTATTCCCTCCAGCTGGCTCGCCAGCTCCTCGTTGACTTTATCGACACGCAGACGCACCTCGTGACCAGCGGTCAATCCCGTCGCGTCCCACCCGAACACCGTGCACAGGTAATCAGCAGCTGCCTCGAACTCGGTCCTGTCCACCGTGACGCCCGCGAGACGCCCTTCACCAATCGGTGAATCGTGGAAATGCGCTGGAAGCGCGTCCTTACTGGCATCAAGACCGAGCAATGCGTTGCACTGTCGGAGGAACGCGAGTCGAATCAAGCCTTGGTCGTAAATGTCGGTGTCGCTGAAGTCTTCGCCAGTGACGTCTCGGACAAGCTCGGCGACGCCCTGCAGTGTCAACTCCCTGGTGGGCGGTGCGGCGTATTCACACACGCCGAGTGCATCCAAGCCACTCCACGCCAACCAGAGAAGCTCCAGCGACTTGTGCCGATTCTGGCCGAGTGTGCCGAGCTTCAACCCTCCCTGCGGGATCCCAAACTCGCGACCAATCCCTTCACGCTCCATCCAGGGATGGTCAGAGTCAAAATCAATGTCGTGCTCAAGCACGTCATACCGGGGTCCGGTGGGATTCAAGGCGAAGCCAACGCCTAGCCCCTGATTGCCCCGCGGGTCAAAGGGTGGAATGGCCATACCTTTGATTCGCATCGATTCTCCACTGCCCTGGGGATAGCGCCGCAGTGCGGCAAGAATCACCGTGCGGAGATCGCCCTCATCTGCTTGCCCAAGCTCTGCAAGTGATTCCTCAGCCGCTAAGTGCTCAACACCCAAATCGTGACAGGTTGCGTTGAAATCAATCATTCTGCGGGGATCGGTCTCGTCACCTTGGGACGCGAAAGCACTGATTGCCAGTTGGTGAGCACGCCCGCCATCAACCGGTGTGGAAGGGTCGAGGCCGAATGACTTGAGGCAGGCTTGCGGACATCCGGGACACGTGCTCGCGCCATCGTCCTGCGCATAGGGCATGAAGTCTTGTCCTGAGAAGCCAGCAAGACCTGGGCCTACTCGTCCGGTGAAGCGCTGCGAGCCCGCATAGCCCACAAGCTCTGGGGCTGGCCACAGAGCAAAGCCCGGATAGTCGCGCTCACTGGCCGTCAAGGGATTACCGTCAATCGCTGCGGCATAGTCCGCGGTAATCCGGGCCTGAGTAGGTGTGGGGCGCAGTTCTCTCGGTGGCGCGGTGAGAACAAGATATTTGAGATTCATGGCACCGAGGACAGCGCCCAGCCCGCCCTGTGCGGTCGGAAACCCGTTGTTGACGACAATGGCCGCTGCGGGGTGGCCAGTCATCCCAAGCTCGCCGGTAGTCATGACCACATCATTCTTAGTGTGACGAAGCGCGCCATCTGTGGCCCACACACCGAGCGCCGGGTCCACGACCGAGAGCTCAAGCCTCGTCACCAACTCCTCGTCGTCGATGGAAATTCTGAGACCAGAGACAGTCTGAGCCTTACCGTGCAACACCAGCGCATCGAGGCCCAACTTCAGAAGCGTTGACGCCAGGGAGCCCTCGATGGCGGCCTCTGCGATCCCACCACCCTGTGGCGACACCGCGGTGATTGTCGCCACCTGGGTGCCCACAACTGGATAACCGGCAAGGGGGCCTCTGGCGATAATCACGAAGTCACCGAGGCCAGCTGCGACATAGTGATGCGCGAGAGCCGCGTGAATGGGCCCGTTGCGAAGCGGCCAGGCGAAGTCGCGAACGTCGCTCCCGCCGGTGGCCACAGAGGCAACGAGCACACGGGTCATGGGATATCGAGCGGCTCGATCAGACCCTTCGACTCGAGTGACTCCCAGAGCTCCGAGGGCACTTCCGCGTCGAAATCATTGATGTTGGACTGAAGTTCAGCGGCGGTGCGCACGCCGGTCACAACTGCCTTCACTGCCGGGTGGCGCAGCGGGAACTGCAAGCCGACAGTGGCCGCGGAGACACCAAAGGGTGCGATCGCCTCGTGGATGGCCCGGGTCTTCTGGAGGATCTCCGGAGAGGCCGGTGCGTAGTTATAGGTTGCTCCCTCCACAGGGTTAACAAAGACCCCCGAGTTGAACACCCCAGCACCCAACACAGAAACATTCCGACGGTGGGCTTCTGGTAAAAACTCGGCTAAGCCAATTTGGTCGAGAACCGTGTAGCGGCCGGCGACAAGGGCGACGTCAATATCGGTCTCCCGCACAAAGCGGGTGCCGATGTCGGCAATGTTGGTGCCTACGCCGATCGAGGCAACCAGACCCTCCTGGCGCATCTTGTCGAGTTCCGGATATGCCTCTGAGATCGCCTGGTCAAGGTGATCGTCGGGGTCGTGAATGTAGAGAATATCTACCGAATCGAGGCCAAGGCGCTCGAGGCTTGACTCAAAAGACCGACGAATGCCAGAGGCGGTGTAGTCAAAAACAGGAGTAAACGGGTCCAAATCCACGTATTCGTTGGGTTCCGTGGACGCGCCGGGAATCAGAACACGACCGACCTTCGTGGAAATAGTGAACGTCGAGCGGGGAACCTTGCGAAGGCCCTTCCCGATGCGGCGCTCAGAGGAACCGCTGCCATAGAACGGGGCGGTGTCGAAGTAAGAAAGTCCCCGCTCGAGGGCCAGAGCGATGAGCTCGTCGACGTCCGAATCCGCCACTGAACTAAACAGGCCACCGAGCGGGGCGGTACCCACTCCGAGGCTGCTGACAGTTAGGCCTCCACGCCCGAAACTGACCTGTTCTGAATGCTGAACCATGGTCGCCCCCTTCATCGCGGTCTGTATGGACTCTAGCGAAATCATATATGCTTTGAGCGGTATTGGATACAGTCGCACAAACGGAAGGTGGTCACTGGTGACCAAAATTGTCTCCGCTGAGACCTTCGATGTTCGCTTCCCCACTGGCCAGCACGGCCACGGGTCGGACGCGATGAACAAAGACCCCGATTATTCGGCGGCGTATCTGATTCTTCACACCGACGACCCATCCCTTTCAGGTCACAGCCTCGTTTTCACGATCGGCCGCGGCAACGATCTGCAGTGCGCTTCTGTTGCTCAGCTCGCCGAGATGGTCATCGGCGAGTCGGTCGAGACCCTAATTTCTCGAATAGGGCAGATCGGTCGCGATCTGGTGCGCGATTCGCAGATGCGCTGGCTTGGACCCGAAAAAGGTATCCCACACATGGCTGCTGGAGGCGTCATCAACGCACTCTGGGACATTATCTGCAAGATCGAGGGCAAGCCCCTGTGGCAGGTGCTCTCCCACCTCACCCCCGCCCAGTTGGTCGAACTCATCGACTTCCGCCACCTCACCGACGCGCTGACTCCCGATGAGGCACTCAAAATCTTCACCGCCGCTGAGCCCCAGCGCGCGGCTAACGAGAAAATCCTCCTCGAGCAGGGTCTCCCCGCGTACACCACAACCCCCGGCTGGTTGGGTTACTCCGATGAGACCATGGTTCGCCTTGCCAAGGAAGCCGTCGCGGACGGTTTCCGCCTCATCAAGATGAAGGTGGGCGGCTCGTTAGAGAACGACCGCCACCGCATCAAACTCATGCGAGAAACCGTCGGACCCGACATCACGTTGGCAATCGATGCCAACCAGGTGTGGGATGTGCCAGATGCCATTGCCTGGGTCAAGGGCCTCGAGGACGATGGCATCCATTGGGTTGAAGAGCCCACGAGTCCCGACGACATCCTGGGCCACAAAGCGATCCAAGACGGCATCGCCCCAATCCGCGTGGCGACTGGCGAACACGTCCACAACCGCATCATGGTCAAGCAGATGCTGCAGGCTGGAGCGATTTCGTTCCTTCAGATCGATGCAACCCGCGTCGCGGGTGTCAACGAAAACATCGCGATGATTGCGATGGCGGCCAAATTCGGCGTGCCAGTTTGTCCTCACGCAGGTGGAGTTGGGCTGTGCGAGATGGTTCAACACTTGGCCATGTTCGACTCAGTCGCCGTCACAGGCCACCACGACCTTCGAGTGGTGGAGTTCGTCGACCACTTGCACGAGCACTTCGTTGTTCCCACAGTGGTCAAAAATGCCCGCTACATCGCACCCCTCGCAGCAAGCGCAGGGGCAGAGATGAAGCCTCAGAGCATCAAGGACTACCTCTACCCCACGGGCAAGGAATGGCAGCGATGAGCGCCGACTTCCAGGGGCTCCGCGCCGTTGTTACCGGTGCAGGTTCAGGCATTGGCCTAGAAGTTGCCCAGCTGCTGGCGGCCCAGGGAGCCACCGTGTGTGGCCTGGACCTCAACGAAGGAAACTTCACGGGCGTTGGCACCTATGTGGCATGCGATGTGTCACAGGAAACAAGTGTTGCGGCTGCGGCGACGGAAGTCGCAGCAGCGTTTGGCGGCGGTCTCGATATCTTGATCAACAATGCCGGCATTGGCGCAATCGGCAGCGTGGTTGAGGCAAGCCCCGAAGATTGGGAGAAAGTTTTCGCCGTCAACGTCTTTGGCACTGCCCGCGTGGTGCGCCACCTGCACCCGCTGCTGGTGAAGGGCACCAACCCAGTAATTGTGAACACCTGTTCCGTCGCAGCCCCCATTGGGCTGCCCAAGCGCGCTGTCTACAGCGCGTCCAAGGGCGCGCTCGAGTCCCTCACGCGTGCGATGGCGGCTGACTTCCTCGATGACAACATTCGGGTCAATGGCGTGAACCCCGGAACCGCTGACACCCCGTGGGTTCAACGGCTGCTTGCTCAGACAGATGATCCTGCTGGTGAGAGGGCGCGGCTTGAGGCGCGCCAACCCATTGGCCGTCTGGTGTCAGCCCCCGAAGTTGCTCACGCGATTAGCTACCTAGCGCACCCCAAGTCACTCTCCACGACGGGAACTATCCTTGCGGTGGACGGCGGCATGGCAAGCCTGCGCTTGCCTCGCTAAACACCTGGTTACTTGAGTAGCGAGGCTTTACCGGCCTGGATGGCTTCCATCACGCCGGTGGACATTTCGACATACTCTTTCGAGTTGTCGAACTCACCGACAAAACGGTAATCGCGCATCACCATCACGCGGTCGGCGATGGAGACCATTTCTGGCAGATCACTCGAGATCAGTAGGACAGAAATGCCCTCATCGGCAAGGTTCATGATGAGTTCGTGGAAGCTCGCCTTCGTGCGAACGTCAATTCCCACTGTGGGCTCATCGATGATGATGATTTCCGTGTTGGCCGCCAACCACTTGGCCAGACTGACCTTCTGCTGGTTACCGCCGGAGAGGTTTCCCGCCAACTGTAGGACCGAGGACACCTTGATGCCAAGCTTGTCGACGTACTGTGTGGTCAAATCGGTTTCCTGCTCGCCGCGCACGCGACCGAGGAACCCCTGAATACGCTTCCAGATCGTGACAGCAATATTCCTGTTGATCGTGAAGTCCAGGAAGAGACCCTCTTCTTTACGATTCTCGGTGACGTAGCCGATCCGGTACTTGTGAAGCGCATCGCGAACGTCCCGGATCTTGATGGGCTGGCCACGAAGCAGAATGTCGCCGGACAGAACGGGGTGAAGACCCAAGACGCTCCGCATCAGCTCGCTGCGGCCAGCGCCAACAAGTCCATAGAACCCGAGAACCTCGCCCTTATAAAGCTTGAGAGAGATGTCTTTGTGGCCGAGCGACGTCGAGACATCGCGCAGTTCAAAAATCGGCGTTCCTGTGCGGTCAACCTCGCGGAAACGACGCTCTCGTGCTGCGAGCTCACGGCCGACCATGCCAGTGACGATGTCGGACTGCGAATACTTCGACAGTGGCTCCGATTCGATCACGCTCTCGCCATCGCGAAGAACCGTGACCGTGTCACACACTTCGAAGACCTCTTCGAGCTTGTGGCTCACAAACAGCACTGCGGTGCCCTGCTCCTTGAGCTTGCGCACCACGTCGAAGAGTTTCTTTGCTTCAGCGCCAGAGATCGAGGCGGTGGGCTCATCCAAGAGCAGAACCCGGGTTTCGGTCACGAGAGCTTTGGCAATTTCCACCAGCTGCATCTGAGCAACGGACAGGTTCTGCACCAGTTCCATCGGGTCAATAGCGAGGCCCAGCGCGTCGAGAGCCTTCTGGGCCAGTTCGCGACGCTTGCGCTCATCAATAACACCAAAACGGCGAGGCTGGTCCTGCAGCACGATGTTCTCGGCCACGGTGAAGTAAGGGATGAGGTTACGTTCCTGGTGGACTACGCCGATACCGGCTTTGGCTGCTTCCAACGGCGAGAAGAAGGTGACGGCTTCGCCACCGACCAGCAGTTCGCCCTCATCGGCCTGGTAAACACCGGTGAGGATCTTAATCAACGTTGACTTACCGGCGCCGTTCTCTCCCAGAAGTGCTTGGACTTCGCCAGCCCTCATGGTGAGGTTCACTCCCTGGAGTGCCTTAACCCCTGGGAACCCCTTGGAAACGTTCTTTACTGTCAGTACATCAACCATGTTCCACCTCAACGTGTTTTTGACGCTTGATTTCAGCCCTGCGACGACGCCATTCACTGAGCGCAACCGTGGAGAGAACCACAGTTCCAATTGTGAAGTTGACCACCGAGGGGTCCAATGAGTACTGAGCTCGAGCGATGTCAACAAGCCGCATCACGCCAGCTGCCATGACGGTGCCATAAATGGCCACCACGCCACCACTCATCAGCACACCGGCGATGATGGGGGCTGCGAAGCTAGCGAGCAACCAGTCACCACCAATCGACCGGTTGATTCCACCGAGCGAGGTAATGGTCACGATTGCGGCCACGCCAATCAGCGCTCCGGAGAGGGTGTGGGCGAGGAAGACCGAACGGTTGTTGGACACACCAGAGAGTCGCGCGGCGAGGGGGTTAGCTCCGGTTGCGAGAATTCCTCTGGCCATCACGTTGGTCCGGTAAAACCAGGCCACTAACAGCGCCGTTGCGACTGCGATCATGAAGACAGTGGGCACATTGAAGAACGAGATGTTTCCAAAGGCCATCACCGATGCCGGGTAAGAGTTAATCGTGAAGCTTCTCACCAGCGCGTATTGCAGACCCTCCATGATGGTGAGCGTTCCGAGCGTAATAATGAAGCCATTGAGCCCGGTAGACACCACAAGGAAGCCATTGAGGGCGCCCATGAGGGTGGCTGCAGCGAAGCCGGCCAAGAGTGCCACCCAAATCGGAGCATTCAAAGCCACCATCATCTGGGCCATGATGGCTGCGGATGCGCCACCCATAGCTCCCACCGCGAGGTTCAGCTGGCCGACGGAAAGCACGACCATCTGAGACAGGCCGATGAGGATCGGAATCGCCAAGTAGGTGAGGAAGCTGCGGATTGACTGCCCAGAGAAGAGCACACCACCACTAGTCGCAGCGAGCGTCAAGAAACCCGCTATGAAGAGGACTGTAAGTGAGAACTCAGTCGTCCGAAGACGTGCGAGGACGCTTTTCATTTGCCCTTCCCCTTCCGGAAGACGTCAGTGAGGCTGGTGCGGATCTTGTTGGCTGAGAGAGCCAGCAACAAAATCACACCGAGAGCGATGTTGAGTGTCTCAAGTCCGATTCCGCCCACCAGCAAACCTTGACGGATTACCAGGGTGAGCAGAGTGCCAAGCATCGTCCCAAAGACTCCCACCACACCACCGGTAAGTGCTGTGCCAGCAAGGATTGGGCCCAGGAACGAGGGCAGCAGCAGTTCGCTTCCAATTGCCGCGGAGAACGAGCCGTTGACAAACGCTAGGAAGATTCCGCCAAGCCCAGCCAGTGCACCTGAGAGCGTGTGGGCTTGAATAACGCGAGTGTCTACCGGGATACCGGACAGGCGAGCCGCACGAAGGTTTGCTCCGGTTGCCAGGAACTCACGACCCAAACGGGTCTGGTGGTAGAGGAAGGCAATCACTGCGACCATGCCAAGCGCAGGGAAGATAATCAGTGGAATGATGCTCGGGCCACACCAGCCAAAAAGACATACATCTGCGAGCGAACCAGCCCGGACTACGTCCATACCGGCGGGCTTGACCGTAAACGCAGCCGCGTCGGTAAGCGAAATATAGGTAAACGTCACAAGCCCCAGCAGCGCGAAGTCAACCGCGAGGGTCACGATGAAGGCATTCACCTGGGATTTCACGATGATGTAGCCGGTGAGCGCTCCAACCAAAGCTCCGGCGGCAACACCGAGAAGCAAGCCCTCCATGATGCCCCAACCAAGTCGCTCGTAAGTGAACCCAGCAACCATCGCCGAGAGCGCCGCCATGCGGCCAACGGCGAGGTTCAGGTGGCCAATCGAGAGGGTGACCAGCTGCGCCAGACCAACAATCGTGATGACGGCGGTGTCACGAATCAGAGGGAAGATTACAAACTGGCCATTCAAGAAGGCGGGGGTCCGGATTGCGAAGGCAAGGAACACTGCGACGATGAGAACCGCCAGAATTACCCTTTGGTCTGTCGCTAGGTGTCCGAAGCGGATTCCGAACTTTTTGGAGTCCATATCCATTAGGCGACCACCAACCTTTCAATTGCTTCGAAGTCCCACGGTATCCCTAAACCTGGTGCGCTGGGCGCGATGGCCGAACCATTGTCGATGGTCATGCGTTCCGTTGTCACACCGGTGAGTTGGGGAATGTGCTCGACATAGTGCCCGTTAGCAATACCCGCCGCGAGCGAGACGTGGATTTCCATCAAGAAGTGAGGGCACACCACGACGTTGTATGTTTCCGCGAGATGCGCGACCTTCAGCCATGGCGTGATCCCGCCCACTCGGGCGACATCGACCTGGATGACGCCTGCGGCTTCCTGGTGCAAGTACTGCTGGAACTGGGCGGCCGAGTAAATGCTCTCCCCCACAGCAATCGGAATCGCGGTGGATTGCGCAAGAGCACGGTGCGCGGCAACGTCATCGGCCGGCATAGGCTCTTCGAGCCAATAGAGCCCGACGCTCTGCAGGGCCTCAGCGCGCTGGCGGGCCTGCGCGAGAGTCATCGACTGGTTGGCGTCAACCATGATGTGCATCGAGGGGCCCACAGCCTGGCGCACAGCACTCAGGCGTTCGAAATCTTCGGAGATGTTGGGCTTGCCGATTTTGAGTTTGACACCTGGCCAGCCCTTTTTCTGAGACTCGATAGCGCCACGGACTAGTTCATCGGTGTCGATGTGCAGCCAGCCGCCCTCGGTGTCATAGAGCGGCACACGGTCTGACGCCCCGCCCACCATCTTCCACAGCGGCATGTTGGTGCGCTTGCCTTTGATGTCCCACAACGCGGTGTCGATCGCTGCAACAGCGAGTGACGTGATCGCGCCAGTGGTGGTGGCCCGGGTCCCGTAGTAGACGGTCTGCCAGATCTGCTCGATGCGGTCGCTGTCCATGCCGACCAACTTCTCAAGAAGGTAGTCGCGGAGCAGGGCAAGGATTGCAGTTCCGCCTGTACCAATGGTGTAGCTGTAGCCCACTCCCTCGATACCGTCAGAGGTCGAGATGTGGACGAAGATTGTTTCTTGCTTCAAGAAGGCCTGGACTGCATCGGTGCGCGGGGTTTCGACGGGGATATCGATGAGATATGCGCGAGCGGATGTAATTGTCGCCATGGCGTCCTTGCCTTCTAGTGTCGGTCGAGAAGTCGTGCTCCGCGGACATCGGGCGGCCCCGAGGGGCCGCCCGATGCGCGGTTTAACCCGCGGTTATTAGCCGCAGGTCATGTACTCGCTCTGGAACGCAGCCAAGATGGACTTGGAGGTTGCCTCGCGCTCAGCGTCGTAGGTTTCGACGTTGTCAGTGGTCACGAGGAACGAACCGGAGTCTACGTAGAGACCCGACTCGTTCATGGTGCAGTGACCGGTCTGAAGTGCTGCGAGGACCCAGCTACCGACGTAGCCCTGGCCCCATGGGTTCTGGACAACAGTTCCAGAGATGGTTCCGGCGCGGATTGCGTCGAGGATGATTGCGTCGTCGTCGATCGCAATGACCTTGATGGGCAATCCAGTGCTTTCAACACCCTTGGTTGCTGCAACAGCAGGGTTGTAAGCGGTGGTGACGATACCGTTGACAGCGTCGCCCTGTGCGGCGAGAAGGTCAGTAACTGCCTTTTCTGCCGACTGGAGGTCGGTGTCGATGTCGGTGATGGTGGTGAGCAGTGTTACTGCGCCACCGGTCTCGTCGATTGCGCGCTGGACACCCTCAATACGGCGAACCGTGTTGGAGTCCACTGCGTTTCCGGTGAGGTGCACAACTGCGCCCTCTCCACCCATCTGCTCGATGAGAGCAACGGTGGCCAGGTAAGCAGCTTCACCAGTGTCGGTGGAGAGACAGAAGTCTGCCTCGTTCACGTCACCAGCAGGGCAGGATGCCAACGAACCAACAGCGAATCCCTGACCCTTGAGGTTCAGGAACGTGGTGTTGATGTCGGTGGGAGAAACGCCGAAGATACCAAACGCGGTAAAGCCCTGAGCTGCCATCGAGTCGATTGCTGCGTTGTGCTTGGTCTGGTCCCATTCACCGGTTTCGTTGAAGACTGCAGAGCCGATACCGAACTCAGCAACTGCGGCATCTCCACCAGCAATCCATGGCTGGAAGTAGG
>JAIOWV010000004.1 GCA_021741945.1 Pontimonas sp. | reverse complement strand
CGAGAAGGCTCTCGGCATGGCGGTGGCTCTCGAGTCACGAGGAATTCGCGGTAACAAACTCGCAGTGGATCCTGGACCCCCGGTTTCATTAGCGGAATTTAGTGTTCCCGGCCGAATCTCACGGCCGCTCAGTGGCACGATTCACCCGGGCGCAAGAATTCTGCTCACCGGAGCTACTGGCTCTGGGAAGACCACACTGCTCCAGGCCATCGCAGGCGTTCTCGAACACCGAGGGGAGACAGGGTCGCTTGGCACACTTCATCGCGGGATGGAAGCGGGAGACGTGGCGTATTTGTCGCACGATCCCCGCGCAATCTTTCTGACCTCTCGCGTAGTCGATGATGTGGCCCTTGGCCTTATTGTCCGAGGCCAGAAAAGAGATGACGCCAAGAGCTTGGCCAGCGTGGCGTTAGGTGATGCGGGGCTTGGACATCTCGCGAATCGTGACCCGTCGACTCTCTCGAGTGGTGAAGCAGCTCTCACCGCGCTCTGCGTGCTTCTTGTGACTAGGCCAAGCCTGCTGCTTCTCGATGAGCCAATGAGTGCACTCGATGAAGCGCATCGAGCAGTGTTCCTCAGCATGCTGGAGGACTACTCGAGCACCACCGGCGTTGCTATCGTCATGACAGACCATCCTCGCCATGGCGTTATTCCCAGCGGCTTCGAAGCATGGCAGATCGGTGAGCAGGGCCTGCGGTCCGGTCGGTTCACCAGCACTCCGTTTTTTCCGAAGCGCACTCTAGCGCTACTACCCGAGCCTGACAGTGTGCTCGTCGTTCAGGGCCTCTCTGTCCACTATCCGGGGCGCTCTGTCCTGAATTCTGTGTCTCTTGAGGTTCGCCGTGGCGAGACGGTCCTCATTACCGGGGATAACGGCGCGGGCAAGTCCACGTTGCTCGAAGCCATTGCCGCGGGACAGAGCGCCCGGACACCGCGCGATTCCCAGGCATTGACTGAGCGCACGCCTCAAGAGCGTGTCGGGACAGTCGCACTAGTCCCCAGCGAACCTAGTTCCCTGTTCTTGTGTTCTTCGGTTGCTGAGGAAGTAGCGCTTGCCGACAAGGTTGCCGGCGTGCCAGAAGGGTTTACCGCTCTGACGTTCGACTCGTTGCTGCCAGGCGGGCCAGAGGCCCTTGGGGCAACACATCCCAGAGATCTCTCCAGGGGCCAGCAGGCGTGCTTGGCTATCGCGGTTCAGATGTCACACAAGCCTGCTGTTGTGTTGCTCGATGAACCAACACGAGGCCTTGATGAGGCTGCTGAGGCAGCCTTTTCAGAGGTAATCGGTTGTGTGGTGGAGACCGGAACAGCCGTGGTCATTGCCGCTCACTACCGCGATGCCGGCAATATGGCTGGTTCCCGGGTGCTTCGCCTAGAAGCCGGCCACCTCAGTGAGGATTCACTGAAGCAGGTGGTGGCATGACGCTGCTCAGGGCGCCTCAAGACCTGGTCGGGCGGAGTGCATTAGTCGGCGCAAGCGCGGTCGCGCTGGTGTTCTTTGCCTGGCCGCTGGTGGCCGGAGCACTCCTGGTTCCAGGGGGGACCGGAATGACAATTGCTCTCGTTGGCCTGCCTGTGCTGGTGGTGATGGCAGGTCTGGCACTTGATGGGAGCCTCCGCTCAACATCGGTGTTGGCCCTCGTTGCTGTTTTGGCCGCTCTGGCAGCCGGAGCGAGGGTTCTGTCGGTTGGGGTCGGGGGGATCGAGTTTGTCTTTATTGTCGTGATTCTTGCCGGCCGGATACTAGGCGCTCGGTTGGGGTTCATCGTGGGCGTGATTGCCGTGGGGCTGTCCTCTCTGGTGTGGGGAGGCTTTGGGCCCTGGACGGCATTCCAGATGTTTGCTGTGGGGTGGGTAGCGGCTGGTGCAGGTCTGTTGCCCCGTCTCGGAGGCCCGCTCACACGCCGCGGTCGGACACGAGAGCTTGTGATGCTGATGGCCTATGGCGTTCTTGCCTCATACGCCTTTGGCGTGATCATGAACCTGTGGTTCTGGCCCATTGCTGTGGGACCTGGCACCACGGTCTCCTTTGTTGAGGGTGCCGGTTTCCTCGAGAACATCACGCGCTTCGTTGTGTATAGCCTTGCGAGCTCCACTCTGACCTGGGACACCGTTCGAGCAATCACGACGGTCGTGGGGCCTGCCCTGGTGGGCAAGCCAGCACTTCAAGCGCTAAGGCGCGCCCATCTGAGGGCCGCGCCAGTAGCTGCCTAGACCGAGAAGTACTTGGCCTCTGGGTGGTGGAAGACGAAAGCGTCGGTCGATTGTTCCGGGTGTAGCTGGAGTTCTTCGGAGAGTACGACACCAATTCGGCCCGGATTCAACAGTTCAACCACTTTCTTGCGGTCTTCCATCTCGGGGCATGCTGGGTAACCCAGAGAGAACCTGGCCCCGCGGTATTTGACGCCGAGGACGTCATCGAGGTTGGCAGGATCTTCGGAGCCAAAGCCCCATTCTGCGCGGATTTGAGAGTGCCAGTACTCAGCCAATGCCTCTGTCAACTGCATCGCAAGGCCGTTGAGTTCCAAGTAGTCGCGGTAAGAATCACCGGCAAAGAGACCACTGGCGAAGGTGTCGACATTGGCCCCTGCGGTGACCAGCTGGAAGGCCATGACGTCCACCTGCCCGGACTCTCTGGACTTAACGAAATCGGCTAGACACAGGTGACGGTCGCGTCGTTGGCGAGGGAAGCTAAAGCGTGCACGCTCGGTTCCAATCTTTCCTCCGGAACCGCCATCTGGCGCCAATAGCCCGGGAACCCCGAGAACGCCTTCATCATCAGTTCCGTGGTGCAGGACGACGACATCGTCACCTTCTGAGACCACAGGGAAGTAGCCATAGACAACGGCCGGGTCCATGACTTTCTCGGAGAGCAGCCTGTCCATCCAATAGCGAAGACGGGGCTTACCTTCGGTGGCGACTAGTTCTTCGTAGGTAGCGCCACCTTCGCCCCTGCCAGGCTTCAGGCCCCACTGGCCCATGAAAGTTGCCCGCTCATCGAGGAACGCGGCAAAGTCAGCCAAGGGCATGCCCTTGACGATCCTCGTGCCCCAGAAGGGTGGGGCCGGAACAGGGTTGTCAAACGCCACATCGGAGCGTGCTGGCATGTTTTCGGGCTCGGTCAACACAAGCTGACTCTTGGGGTGGATGCGTTTTTTCAGCGGAGGAAGCCCGACTTCATCTGGCTTCGCTCCGCGCGCGATAGCAACGAGTGGCTCCATGAGATCGAGACCCTCGAACGCGTCCTTCGCATACCGAACAACTCCCGGGAACAGCTCGGCCAAATCTTCTTCGACAAAGGATCGTGTGAGGGCCGCACCACCCAAGATGATCGGCCAGCGACTAGCCAAACCACGTGAGGTGAGCTCTGCGAGGTTCTCCTTCATAACCACCGTGGACTTCACCAACAGTCCGCTCATGCCAATGACGTCGGCGTTGTGTTCTTCCGCCGCGGCGATGATGTCGTTGATGTTCTGCTTGATACCGATGTTGACGACGTCATAGCCGTTATTGGTCAAGATAATGTCGACAAGGTTCTTGCCGATGTCGTGGACGTCGCCACGAACCGTGGCGAGGACCATGGTTCCTTTGCCAGCCTCCGTGGTCTTTTCCATATGGGGCTCGAGCAGCGCCACTGCAGCTTTCATGACTTCTGCAGACTGCAGAACGAAGGGCAACTGCATTTCTCCACTCGCAAATCGTTGGCCCACCACCTGCATCCCAGCCAAAAGATGCTGATTAATGATTTCTAGGGCGCTGAGGCCACCCTCTCGGGCAAGATCGAGGTCGCCCTCAAGCCCCTTTGATTCGCCGTCGATGATGCGTCGCTCCAAGCGCTCCGTCACAGGAAGTGCTGCGAGCTCGGCGGCCCTCTGGTCTTTGAGCCCGGCAGAATCCACGCCGTCGAAGATTTCCAGCATTCGGGATAGCGGGTCATAGGTCACGTTGCCATCGGCGTCGTATTCCCGTCGATCCCAAATTAGGTCAAGAGCAACTTGGCGCTGTTCGTCGGGGATCGTGGCCAGTGGCACAATCTTCGCCGCATCGATGATGGCGGTGTCAAGGCCAGCCTCGGTGGCTTCGTGGAGGAACACCGAGTTCAGCACCATGCGTGATGCCGGGTTGAGCCCAAAGGACACATTTGAAACACCCAAAGTGGTGTGAAGGCCGGGGTATCTGGCCGTGATTTCCTTGATGGCCTGGATGGTTTCTATCGCATCCCGCCTGGTTTCTTCTTGCCCGGTCGCGATCGGGAAGGTCAAGGTGTCGACGATGATGTCCTCAACTCGCAGACCCCAGTCGTCGACCAGCGTGTCAACCAAGCGACTGGCGATGCGGACCTTATCCACCGCGGTTCGCGCTTGCCCCTCTTCATCGATGGTGAGGGCGATAACCGCAGCGCCGTGTTCCTTGACCAGTGGCATGACGGTGGCGAAGCGTGACCCCGGACCATCACCGTCCTCGAAGTTGACGGAGTTCACAACGGGGCGCCCACCGATGAGCTCCATACCTGCCTTGATGACGGCTGGCTCGGTGGAATCAATCACGAGTGGAAGTGTTGACGCGCTGGCCAGCTTGGTCACAATTTCCTGGATGTCCGCCACGCCGTCCCGGCCCACATAGTCAACACACACATCCAGCAAGTGCGCACCGTCACGCACCTGCTTCTTGGCGATCTCGACGCAATCATCGATTCGGCCCTCGAGCAGGGCGTCACGGAAAGCCCTGGAGCCGTTTGCATTGGTGCGCTCACCAATGGCGAGGTAGGTGTTGTCCTGGGTCAGGCTGACGTGTTGATAGAGGCTGGCAACCCCAGGCTCAGGCTGAGGAGCTCTCGCACCCGGCGCTTTGCCGCCAAGGCGCTTGACGACCGCACTCATGTGTGCAGGTGTTGTTCCACAGCAACCGCCAACCAGAGACAAGCCAAATTCTTTGACGAATTGTTCGTGGGCGATAGCCAAGTCCTCGGGTCCGAGCGGATAGCTGGCTCCAGTCGCAGTGAGCACAGGTAGACCAGCGTTTGGCATCACCATCACTGGGATTGTCGAGTGCTGAGAGAGCTGACGCAGGTGCTCGCTCATCTCCTGAGGGCCAGTAGCGCAGTTCAATCCGATCATGTCGATCTCGAGCGGTTCGAGCGCCGTGAGGGCGGCATTAATCTCTGATCCCATCAACATGGTGCCGGTGGTTTCGACGGTCACCTCAACAAATAGGGGCAGCCGGATACCCAGCTCTGCCATCGCAACTTTGCAGCCATTGATGGCTGCCTTGGTTTGGAGGAGATCCTGGGAGGTCTCAATCATGAACGCGTCAGCGCCACCCTTAATCAGCCCAAGCGCTTGGGTCGCAAAGGTCTGCTTCAGGTGGTCATACGTGGTGTGACCGAGCGAAGGCAGTTTGGTCCCTGGCCCCATGGAGCCCAAGACCCAGCGCATTCGGCCATCGTTCGCCTCGTAGGATTCGGCACTGGCTCGGGCTATTTCGGCCCCAGCCTTCGCCAGTTCTTCAATTCGATCATCTATGTCGTAATCGGAAAGGTTCGACCAGTTAGCGCCAAAAGTATTCGTTTCCACCGCGTCAACCCCGGTGTCGAAGTAGGCGTTGTGAACGCCCGTGATGATGTCCGGCCTGGTGACGTTGAGAATCTCATTACAACCCTCAAGTCCCTGGAAGTCATCAAGTGTTGGCGCAGCGTCTTGGAGCATGGTGCCCATGGCACCATCCGCGATGATGACGCGGTGTGCCATTTCTTGGAGCAACGCTTCAGAGCGCGGGGGAAGAGGCAGTGATTTCACTGTGTGCATTAGCGAACCCCCGATTGCTCTAGAACGGAGAGTACTGTGCGGTGCTGGTTGAACGCATACAGGTGGATGCCGGGAGCGCCGGCGTTTACGAGTTCCGTCACCATTCGGGCGGTCCAGTCCACGCCGACGGCCTCGCGGGTTGCAGAATCTTCAGTGGAGGACAGCGCCTCGGAGAGCTCGGTGGGCCGGCTTTCGCCACTGAGTTCAAGAACACGATTGAGCCTGCCGGGGGAAGTGATGGGCATCAGGCCAGGCAGTATCGGGATGTTGACTCCAGCGGAGTGAGCCTTCTCCACGAATTCCAGGTAATGCTCGGTATAGAAGAACAGTTGGGTGATGGCCAGATTTGCTCCAGCCTCTTGCTTGCGCAACAGAGTCTCAACATCATGATCGAGAGAATGGGACTCGGGGTGGCCATTGGGGAATGCCGCAACGGCAATCCGCTCTAAAGGCTTTGGCGCATCAGGGAGTTCGTTCATCAGAGTTACGAGATCGACCGCGTGTTCCAGTTCTCCGTGGTGCTCGAGTGCGCCCTCGGGGAGGTCACCTCGAAGGGCGAGGAATTGGGTAATGCCCTCGCCCAGGAACGTCGCGACCAGTTCGGCCGCTTCCTGCCTAGTCGTACCGACGCAGGTTAGATGCGCCAGGGGAGTTGCGCTCGATACATCTCTGATGAATCGGAGCACCTCGAGAGAATCCCTCGTGGATGATCCACCCGCACCAAAAGTGACAGAGATAAATTCAGGGCCCACCGAGTCTAAGACGCGGATCGACTCCTGGAGATCCGGCATCTTCTCGGGACTTCGGGGAGGGTAGACCTCGAAGGAGACAGCCACAGCGTCAGTGGATTGTGCCATTGGAGCCTCCCGGTCGAGTCGCTGGAATTAGCGCACCAGTGTGGAGGCTTCCCCTGGTTCTTGGGCGCCTAGCGCCCCAGCGTGATGTGACCTCCCAGAATACCCTGCCGGGCTGATTCAGGCTGGCTATCCCCAGAGAGAAGGGCTGGGGGGCTCAACCCAACCGCCCTCGCCATAGGTGAGACCCTCAGCAATGTCTGAGGCCAGCAGGAGCGGCCCATCAATATCGACGAACCGACAGAATTGGCCAATCACGTGGCTTGGTGCCATCGATAATGACGTCCCGGTCATATTTCCCACCATCAGATCTTTACCCTCACCGCGGGCGCGCTCGGCAATCGCCAGAGCCTCCGTCAGGCCACCACACTTATCGAGCTTGATATTGATGACGTCATAGCGGGAAGCGGCTTCCTCGTATTCGGCGAGGTCCAGGCAACTCTCGTCCGCGCCAAGAGGGATGGGCGAGGCGTATCCCTCAAGCTCAGCGTCCGAGCCCCTGGCCAGTGGCTGTTCGATCATGGCGACCCCAAGATTCACAAGCTCGGGGGTATAGGCCTCCAGTTCAGCCATCGACCACCCCTGATTCACATCGACCACAAGTGTTGCCTCTGGCCGAGCGTTTCGAATGGCCGATAGCCGCTCAAGGGGTTGATGGCCATCCAGCTTCACCTTGAGCTGGGGATACGGCGCAAAACCACGGGCTTTTGCCGCCATCTCTACTGGCGTTCCCATTCCTACGGTTGCGACCGTCACAAGAGCCTGGGGCGTAATGTCGAGAACTTGCCAAATGCGCTGGCCTGTCGTTTTGCACTCCAAGTCCCAGTACGCGCAGTCCAGTGCATTCCTTGCTCCACCCCGCGGCAGCAACGACTGGATGTCGATACGTGTCGCCCCGGCCTCAACGGCGTCGCGCACGCGCTCCAGCTCTACGGTCATTTTCTCGGGGTGTTCCCCGAGGTAGTACATGCCAACGCCCTCGCCCCGGCCAGTGGCACCGTCGTGCTCCAGGGTTACCCACACAGCATCCAAGTGGGTGAAGGTATACCCAGTAATGACAAATGGCGCGGCGAGCGGTCGCCGCACCGTCTCCACGGTCATCCTCACGGACTAGTCCTCGTCTAGGAAGTCGACAATCGGGCCCACACCCAGAGCAATCGGGTCTACCGCTGGTAACCCGTAGTCGGCAGACAGCTGTGCCAGATACTCGGTCCGTTCCAGTTCACTAAGCCTTGACGTGTTCGCACTGATTCCGATGCACCGAATAGCGGGGTTGACTTGCCGTCCGATGGCGAGTGTTCTCTCAATCACCGCGCCAATAGAGGGCAGTTCAAAACTGGGCCAACCCTCAATGTGGGTCCGACCTGCTTCTGTGCAGACCACAAAGGCATCGGGTTGTGATCCCACCAGCAATCCGACGCTCACAGCTGAGTATCCGGGGTGGAACACGCTTCCTTGTCCTTCGATGACATCCCAGTGGTCCTCGTCGTTTGCGGGCGAGACCATTTCGGCAGCGCCGGAGACAAAATCTGCAACGACGGCATCAATCGGGATTCCTGAGCCGGCAATCATAATGCCGGTCTGTCCCGTCGCCCGAAAATCGACGCTGAACCCTCGACCCTTCATTGCTCGCTCGAGAGCAAGAGCTGTGTATTTCTTCCCCAGTGCGCAGTCTGTTCCGACGGTAAGCAGGCGCTTGCCGGAGCGCTTCACTCCTGTTCCCACCGGAATGTGAGGAGGTGGCACCCGGACGTCAACAAGCTTTCGACCCGATTGCGAAGCGGCCTCGACCAGGCGATCAATCGACGACAAGCGAGTGTGAACACCGGCTGCCACATCGAGCCCTGCATGAAGAGCCTCGACGAGCACGTCAATCCAGGCATCGGAAATGGCACCTCCGATGACCGCGGTACCAATCACCAGCGTTTTTGCCCCGTTGGCTGCTGCCGTAACGACGTCGTAGTCCGGCAGGCCGAGATCGACTGCTTCTGTGGCCAGCCGGAGCTGGCCCATGCAGAGCTCCGGTCGCCAGTGAGCTAGGCCAGCGGCTGTTTTGGCATAGGTGGAGGACTTTTCTGAGCCCAGGAAGAGCAGGTAGGGCGCCTCGAGCGCTATCGTCGCCATCTGAGCCTTTCGTGGGACACAACCGTTAGCCGAGGCATCCGGTCGCTCATGGTTGGCGCTAGCTTAGGGCTGTCGCACTCAGAGCAACAGTCGTTTTTGAAGCCTCAGTATTGCCTCCGACAACTCGCTTGCCCCCTGGTCGCGACGGATGGTCAGGTAGTCAAGCCGAGCTGCGCCCGCCGCAACCAGACGAGATTTTTCGGCCTTCTTCTGCGTCGCTTCCATCGCGTCCGCCAATTCTTCAGGGGCGTCGGGGTCAAAGAAGATGGCAGCTTCACCCAACTGGTCCCTGTGTTGATTCGATGCGATTACCGGAACGCGCAAGAGAAAGGCCTCCAAAGGAGGGATATTGGTTGGACCGAAATAACTTGCCATGATCAAGGCCTGAGATCCGGAATAGAGCGCTGGAAGCTCGTCGTCAGCTACATAGCCCAAGAAATGGGCGCGATCGGTCATGCCGATTGATTTGATGAATGCTGCCAACGAACGCTCTGCTCCGTGATCCTTGCCCACAAATACTGCGTCGTAGTGCTTCCCGCGGGCGTCCAGCAGCGCGAGCGCCTCCACAATCGTGCGGTGGTTCTTGTGCATCCAGAGTTGCGCCGGATAGAAAAAATAGGGTCGACTTAGCGAACCGATTCGGGGTGGCAGAGCGCTGGCATCTATTGCTCCCTGCACGATGGTGGAGGAGGGGCCAAAAGGAATCACGACAAACTTCTCTGGATTGGCTCCGTAGTAGCGCTCCGCTTTGTCGCGCAGTTCGTCGGAGTCAACGACCACGAGAGCAGCCTTGCGAAGGCATGTGGAGTTGTGAACCTCTCGCTCTTCAAACTTTCCGGAGGTTCGGACCTCCGGAAACTCTGGCGAATCTAGGTGACAAAGGTCCCAGAGCGTCCAGACAAAAGGTTTTTGTTGGAGCTCGCTCGCTTCCGGAAAGGGGCTCGCGAAATAGACCAAATCGCAATCCGAGGTGTCCAGGAAACGAGTCACTGCGGTCATCTCGATGTCGCGACCGGTCATCCGCAAACCCCATCGCAGGAGCCTATACAGAACGCCCCTGTCCGCTACTACGCGATCTCTGAATGATTCGAGTCGGCGCGGAAGCGCGAGCACCCTATCTGGCTCCAGGAGACCTTCAGATTGGAGCGCTTGCAGAGGGCCCTGGAAAGTTCCTCTGACGTCGAGAACCGACACATCGACAGAACTGTGGAGGCTTCGCAGCAACATTCTGAGGTTGCTGACCGCCTGATGGTACCCCCCGCCCGTCTGTTGGCCCACCGAGAGGACCACGGTGAGCGCGAGCTTTGCCCCATTCTTCGGGTTCACTTCTGCAGCACTTCCCTGACCTGTGCGGCGACATATTCGCGCTCGGCGGGAGTGGAGTCGGCGCCGTTTGGCAGATAGAACCCCTGCCTTCCCAGCCACTCTGCTACGGGAAGAGATCGTTGTTGCCCAAAACCGTAGCCAGCCAAAACTGGCTGCTGGTGAAGAGGAAAAAAGAAGGGACGTGTTCCGATTCCGCGCTCGTGGAGCATGGCCATTATGTCGCGAGCGTCGTGATGAAAACCTGCTTCGAGGACAAGGCCAAAAACCCAATACACGTTTTCAGATCCTCGGTGCGACGCGAGAGGAAGAGCGACGCCATCCAGCTCGGAAAACAGCTCTTGGTAGTGCCGTCCGATCGACCTTTTGTGTTCTAGCAGCGAATCAATTCGTGCCAGCTGCGAGAGGCCCAGGGCCGCCTGCATTGCCGTGAGCCGATAGTTCCAACCCAAACTGTCATGGACAAACCTCCGCTCGGGGTTGAAGGAGAGGTTCCGCAGAGTGCGACATTTTTCCGCGACTGTCTCATCGTTGGTGAGAATCATTCCTCCCTCACCGGTCGTGACGAGCTTGTTCGAGTAGAAGCTGAAAGTCGAGACAGTTCCCCATGACCCCAGTGGTTTCCCATCAAGATGCTGGCCGTGTGCTTCGGCGCTGTCCTCGATGACTGGAATCCCGTGCTCGTTTGCCAGGACATGAATTTCATCAATATCCGCAGGGAGCCCGTAGATGTGAACGACCACTATCGCTTTTGTTTTTGGCGAAATGGAGTCCTTTACCTGCTGCGGGTCCAGATTCCAGGTTGACTCAAGCGCGTCCACAAAAACCGGTGTTGCTCCACTTCGCAGAACGTGGCTGAGGCAAGAGATAATTGTGAAACTGGGAAGGATGACTTCGTCGCCTTTACCGATTCCGAGCGCTTCAAAAGCAATGTCGAGAGCGGCTGTTCCATTCGCTACCGCAATCCCATGCTCGACACCGACTGCTTGAGAAAACTTCGCTTCGAAATCCTTGACCTGGGGGCCTTCGGCGGAAATCCAGCCGTCCCGAATTGCTTGTGCTACCGCGTCTGCATCTTCCGAGGTCAGGGACGGCGTGGAGACTGGTATGAAATCCATGTCAGACCTTCCTTGCCACGAACCAGACACCCCATGTGTCGCGACTTGGCTTGGCCCCGGACATGAATTCTTGCGAGTCTGTAATCTCCAGCCCGTGTGCTTCTGACAGCAGTGCAATTTCTGTTGAGCTGAAGTGGCGCATGGAGTGAACCTCAGAGAACTCTTCCGTAACTCCTCGTGATTTATCAGTGACTTCGTAGCTGAAGTGCACGTCCACAAGCGAATCAGCAACATTCTCGGTTGGCCGCGCATGTCGTGTCACCTGCAGTGCGGCGTCTTCCCGGGAAACAATTCTCTCTTCCGGTTTAAGCGCGTGCACAGCCGGGGAGTACCAAACATCAAATGCAAACACGCCTCCGGCCTCTAGGTGCGCGCTTGCGGTGGCAAAAAATGCGTGCGCGGCGGCGAGACTGGTTTGATAGCTGACAACGTGGAACAGCGAGATCACGGCATCAAACGGTGTGTCGAGTCGAATTGTCTGGCCATCGCCCTGCAGGTAGGTGACGCGAGGGTGCTCGAGGGCCTTCTCCAGCATGTCGCTGCTGGGCTCCACCCCCGTCACTGCGAACCCTTGGTCGGCTAGTAGCCGGGCATGCCTCCCCGTTCCCGTCCCCAACTCAAGGATTCGGCCCGTTTCGGGGACTCCGTGCCGCCGCAGTTCCTCGCCGATCCAATGCGCTTCACCACTAGTGTCCCTATCTTGATAGAGGAGGTTATAGACGGCAGCCGAGCTACTAAATATTTCCTTGTCGTCAGTCATTTGAGAACCGTGTGTTCGGGTTGTCAGAGGGGACGAAGCGAGTCTTCTCGCCCTCACCAAGGTAGGGACCTTGCTTCACTTCAACAATGTCGGCGTCCTCGAGGATTTCGAAGCCGTGGCCGCCGGACGCCAAAAAAATGACGTCGCCTGCCATCAAGACACGAGAGGTCTGATAGGTCTGATCATTTCCATAGAGGTCAACGCGCACAGACCCGGAGCGAATAAAAAGAACCTCTTGGGTGGAGTCGATGGTGCGTTCGAGCGGATTGTGAACGTGCGCCTCGATCACGTGACCCTTCGGCCACGACAGCAACCCCAACTGGTGAACACTGTCATCGTCCGTGACGAACGAAATTCCGGGTGGGCGAGTTTCCGTTCCGATGACGATCGCGAGTTCCTCACCAGTGCGGCGGTCACATATTTTTTCAATCCGAGTGTCTAGTGTCACGTGTTTGCGCGCAACCTTTCTGGGGTCTGGAACCGGCGAAGAGCGATGCGACCGCGCTGCCCTATCCGTAAAAAGACTACCGTGAAGGCCTTCTTGAGCGCGTGGAACAGCGCTTGCGAAAGCAGGCGAGGTTCCTTTCGCGACAACAGAAGTAGCACCGGGATGTCGACAAAAAGGGGCCAAAGCGTCTTGTTACCGCCTTGAAGGTGGACTCCGCCCGCGATTACTTCTTCGCCGGTTGGGCGGATAAACCACTTCTTGCCGCTGCGGGTCCGGATCCTTTTGCCCAAAAGGCCGAGTTGCAGGCCCTGTTCAGAACCAATGTTTTCATCGAAGACAAAATCATGCCGCCCTGGCTGACCAAGGTCGTCCAGATTATTTCTCTCGGCGTAGACGCCCAAAGTTGCCATGTCGCTGATGTGGGGAAGCCCGGCCGAGCGGTGGCTATCGACAAACTCCTGTATCGCCTCAAGCGCTTCAGGTGACGAGTAAGTCCGGGTGATGAAGTCACAATAATCGCGTAGCGCGCGGGCTGAGGTGAAGACTGTGAATTGTGGCCCAACCTCGCTACAGACCGACATCGCAGTAGTCATGACCGCCGCTACCTGACTGACAGGGAGGTAGAGGAATGCGTCGGAATCGCAATACATTATTGACCCAGCGGTAGGGTGCCTCTCGAGGTGCTCCAAGACGATGAACCACCGCTGAAAATTCAGCAGCTCGTAGGCTACGGAGTTACTGCCGCGATGGCTATAGATCGCGGCGAAATCGCTGGCTCGCTTTAGGTAGTCGTCTAGTGGGGAGGTTGTAATTCGGCCGCTGAGGGCCTCTGGGATGTCTTCGTTATCAACGTCGGTGAGTAGCACTACCTCACCGTCCGGGTTCATCAGGCGTGCCTGCAGCGTCGAGCCCACTAGATAAGGGGGGATCGCTCCCGAATGCACGAAGTAGATTCTTGACATTGTGGTTGTAAGGGTAATGGTCAAGTTCAGTGGTGGGCCCCGTCGGGCTCGAACCGACGACCCACGGATTAAAAGTTCGTTTTCATTTACCTTTGCGGTGCTACTGTCTGGAAAAACCCCAAGATTTTCCTGCATTTTAGCCCCAGTCGAGTTTCGTCTTTCTTCGACTAGTTAAGCCTGGTGAACGGGTTAACAACGGTTTTTGCTAACTTTCCCAAACTCAAGGCGATCTGGACTTATCCGTAGATAAGAATTGTACGCGCCTCTGGATGCCAGTGTCGGGCCGCCGACTACTCTTAAAGCATGCCTGAGGCTTTTAGTTTGCAAAACGCCAGAGAGTTTGCCACCAAATATGGGGCAGCCACGAGCGAAAAACAGCTCGCTCAATCGTTCTGGAGGGATTTTTTCACCCAGCTTGTTGGCATACAGGACTTGATGGCTGCGGGAATTGAGTTTGAATTCCCCGTCAGGTCGGCCCAAGGGACAATCAATTTTGTGGACGTCCTTTGGAACGGCGTTGTACTGATTGAGCACAAGTCGGCTGGACGCGATCTTGATGAAGCTGAGAGGCAGGCCAGGGATTACCTGATTGCCTTGCCTGCGGCGCAACGTCCACCAGCCATCATCGTTTCCGACTTTCGGAGAATCCGAATTGTAGAAGTCCTGGCGGGCACGACTTTCGAGTTCGAACTCAATGATTTACCCAATTACGTCAGCCGTCTTGAGCTGGTCATAGGGGGACACGCTGAAGCTGCTGCACGAGAAGAGATCTCTGCTGATCAAAAGGCCGTTGAACTGATGGCGGATCTTTTCGTCGAGTTTGAAAAGGCGGGGTACCAAGGACACGAGGTTTCTGTGTTCCTTGTTCGGATTCTGTTTCTCAACTTTGGTGATGACACCAAAATGTGGAAAGTGACGCCACGCGGGCTTTTCGGCACGTTCTTAGATGCAACTGTTCCTGACGGGAGTGGGGTTGGCGGCAGGCTTCAGGAGCTATTCCAAGTCTTAAATACCCCTGTCGAGAATAGGCCGAGCACTCTTTCCCCTTTGCTAGCTGATTTCCCCTACGTCAACGGTGGGTTGTTCAGCGAGACATTGCCGATTTTTTCATTCACTCGGAAAATGCGTGAGGTTCTGGTTCTTACGAGTGAATACGACTGGTCCAACATCTCTCCCGCAATTTTTGGCTCCATGTTTCAGACCGTGAAGAGCAAAGAAGACAGGAGAAATCTTGGGGAACACTTCACGAGTGAGGCAAACATCCTCAAAGTGATTCGACCCCTGTTTTTGGACGAGTACACCGAAAGGCTTCGAAAGGCTTGGGGAAGTGTTTCTAGCTTAAGGAAGCTTCACGCTGAGCTTGCGGGAAATGTCTATCTGGATCCAGCTTGTGGCTCAGGCAACTTTCTTGTCGTGGCCTACAAGAGGCTGAGAGCACTAGAGCTGAAATTAGTGGCCCGAATTCAAGAGCTTGAGGGCAAGGTCGGGGATGTATACATTGACGGAAGACTGGGACTTGCAGTAACTCTTCATCAGTTTCACGGCTTTGAGATTAACGAGTGGTCTTCCCAAATTGCGACAGTTGCAATGTATCTCGCTGACCACCAGGCAAACCTTGACCTAGAAGAAGTCACGGGTTTCTCCCCTAATCGTTTTCCAATTTCCGATTCGGCTCAAATTCACCACGTAAATTCATTGCAAGAGCCTTGGTCAGATTTGTGCCCAATGGGTGAGACCACTTTCATCATGGGCAACCCGCCCTTCCTTGGGCAGACGTATCAGGATGCCGAACAGAAGGCTGATACGCGAAGAATTTGGCGCGACCATAAAAAGACTGGGGTTATGGACTTTGTGAGCAACTGGTACCTACTCGCAGGTCGGGAGATAGAAAAGAACGGCGGAAGGGCGGCATTTGTTTCGACAAACAGCCTCAGCCAGGGTGAGCAAGTCCCCCCTCTTTGGGGCGAACTTTATGGGATGGGCTTAGAAATTGACTTTGCGCACAGAACTTTTTCGTGGACTAACGAAGCTAGAGGCAAGGCCGCAGTTCACGTTGTGATTATTGGTTTTTCACGAAGGTCTCCAGACAAAAAGCAAAAGAAGCTCCTTTGGTCCTATGAGACGCCAAAATCAGCTCCAACTCTTTCTGAGGTTTCTTTGATTAATCCCTATCTGGCCGAAGGCGCAGAAGTAATCGTTGAAAGCAGAGGAACCCCTCTGTCGCCAGAATTTTCTCCGATGCTTTGGGGGAGTAAGCCGACGGACGATGGCCAGTTGTCAAAAATATCCCCTGAAGAGGCTCAGGTTATTCGAGATACCGATCCACTTGCAGCGAAGTATTTGCGTCGGGTAATTGGTGCACAAGAGATGATCAACGGGGGAATGCGGTACTGCCTGTGGCTTGAGGACGCGACTCCGTCCGATCTTAACAATTCTCCTGTGTTGAAGGAGCGAGTCGAAGCTGTTAGAAGGTTCAGAGCGTCTAGCTCTGCGGCCTTGACCAGAAACAACGCCAAGATCCCGCATCTATTTGTCCAGCGGGCTCAACCAAAATCTGCCTACGTCGCAGTACCTGCTGTGTCATCTGAAACTCGGCCATACGTGCCAATGGACTATTTTTTGCCTGAGGTTGTTGCGAACAATGCGCTCTTGACCGTCCCAGATGCCAGCCTCGCAGTTTTCGCCGTGCTGATGTCAAGACCATTCAATTCCTGGAACAGAACCGTCTCTGGCCGCCTAAAGAGTGACACCCGAATTTCGCAAGAAGTCACTTACAACAATTTTCCTCTGCGAGGGCTTTCAGAAGTAGAACGTGGACAACTGGAGCGGACGGGTCAAGGAATCCTTGACGCGAGAGCCCGCTTCAGAGACTCCACGCTGGCTGACATGTATGGGCCGAACAGCATGCCTCTCGAACTACTAAAAGCACACGAAGAGAATGATCGGGCAGTTTTGAAAATTTTTGGATTGAGATTCGACTGTTCAAATGAAGCGCTAATAGCCAAGCTTTTTTCAACCTATGACGAGATGACCAGAGGGCTTTTGGATTCGGTCGCCGCCAAGGGTAAAAAACGATAGGCGCCTAGGTCCCTATGGCTTCGGTATCTTCCGAAAGCTAGCGATTTGATGTTTGCGTCCGAGTAGTCGCGGGCCTGCCCCGTCCAGGCCTCCCTTGCGCCCAGGTCTCGACGTCGGGCTTCCACCAGAGTCTGATAGCCGACCTGCTAGTTCCCCTTTTTTCAAAAATGGGGGTCGGGAAACCATCAGAGCCTCTGGATATCAGACTATGAACTGATGAAACGCTCACGCCGAGGACCTTTGCAACATCCTTGATCTCAATCAGGTTGCGGTCGGCGGCGTTCCTAAACTCCTCGCGATTCACACCCTTAGATTAGCAACTCCTCCAAAAAAGCAAGTACTTGCGCTCAATAATAGATTTGAGTAATATGCAAGTTATAACACTCATTTATTTGGTTAGGGGTAAAAATTTCACTTCAAGTACTTTCAAAAACTTCGCACAATGGTGTCGAAATCTGGCCCATAGTGGGCCCACAGGCTTCTGGGTTGTCTGTTTCAGCGGACTTCAGCGGCCTTTTATTCGAAGAATATGAAGAGGGCGATCCGAACCTAATCGTGGTTTCGAATCCAACCGACACTCCGATTTTGTTGTTGGACGGCCTGGTTGTGTCAGGTCTCCTTCAAGACCGAATGATCTCGCAGAATGTGATGATTCACCCTCGTGCGACGGAGGCAGTTGAGGTCAATTGTGTCGAGCGAGGGAGATTTCATTCGCATAAAGGGGCATCAGTGGTGGGGCGGGCACCTCTGGTTGTTTCGCGAGCTGGACGAGACCAGCATGACGTTGAGACTGTGGGAGGTCAATCTGCCCGTAATCGTCAAAACGAGGTCTGGCGAGTCGTTTCCGAACTAAACAACCGAGATCGGCAGAGTCCTACCGAATCGCTGGTAGAGATTCTTCAGATGGACCGCGGCGAGCGGGTTGACCACACCCAAGATGGTGAATCTTGGAGGGGCTACGTAATCGCGGTTGGCGGGGAGCCTCTCCTGCTTGAGGTTGCGTCTGAAGAAATTAATCTCCGCGCTCACGCAATATTGGCTGCCGATGCGGTCACAGCTGGTGATGCGCGATATGCCCGCGAGACGGAAAGGTCAGAAATTCAGAAATTCATAGAAGCCTTCCTCGAACAGCTTGAAACGGAAGCCTTCATTGATTCTGGCGATGGTGTGACAAGAAATGGACAGTCTGACAACCTGATTGTTTCCGTTACGAGTTTCGAGCGTCATTACTTCGCTTCAGCCATTAACAACAGACACCCCGAATTGGCGGTGGTCTAATGGTGGGGGCCTACGACGCAGGACTTGTGTCTGAAGTGGTACCGCGTCTGTGGCAAGGAGGGACCCCTGAGGGCTGGAATTACAGCCCTATCAATGGTTTTCAGGAGAACGGATATGGACGCCACTTCGACTCGGTGGTGACGCTTTACGATGGCGCGCCACCCTTTGCCAGACTCGTTCCAGAAACAAGGTTTTGTTTCGCGGACGCCAGGCTGGAAAGTGATCAGCTACATGAGATATCCGCCGCTGCGCTGTGGGGCTATGAACGTTGGGTGGCGGGGGACGACCTGCTGGTCAGATGCCAAGCTGGATGGAACAGATCGGGCTTAGTGACGGGGTTAATCCTGATCCGCTCGGGTATGGAACCCGAGGAGGCTGTATCAAAAATTCGGGCGAAGAGGGGTCCAATGGCGTTGTCAAACTACGACTTTGCGAACCATCTCTTGGGATTCGCTGGCAGCGTTCTTCACTAAATAGGTTAAGTCCTTCTCCAACGGACGACCCTTCGCTTTTCATAAACACTTTTGGCAAATTCCGCGAGGAATCTGGGGTCTAGAACTGGGTATAACTGCTCCAAAATCTCCCCCATCTAGCTGGCTCTTCGAACTAGCTCCTTCATGCTTAGCGAATAAACAGAGGGAGCGCTTGCGCCTTCGAAGTCCTCTCGAATGGCCACGCCCTCCTGGACCGCTTCTTCAAGGGCTCTGCGGGCCGTGGACTCGCTCTTCCCAATGACTGCGCTGAACTCTTTGACAGTCATTCGGCGGTTCAGATGCACTTGCACGATTGCGCTCCTCTTTCTTATGGAGCCTCCAAGGTCCCGAAGGAACACGGCACTCGCATCATGAGCCTCTAGATACATTCCTTGGATTGTCTCTGTAGGGGCGTTACGGTTTTTTCCTCCATGTTCAACCTCGGTTGACAAGGAGATCCATTTCTTAGTCTCAGTCGTAGTCGAGTGGTATTTCTTGTCTGCGAAGAGTGTCATGACTGTGTCAGCTCGGCTTTCCAAAGCGGATGTTCCTCGCGCCTTTGGGGCAGTGCTGCTCTCGCTTACTTTTGATGGGTGATGGATTATCAGCACTGACGCCTCTCCAATGGACTCGTCTAGCAGCTGCAGTGTCGTAGAAGTTGGGGTCGAACCATTTTCGTCTGGAAGACCCGAAGTAACTGACCAGGTATCTAGAATCACTAAGCCCGCTCCGAACTGCTTGACCGTTTCGGCTATTTTCTCCCGAGATGCGCGGTTGTTCAGATTTGCTCCATCCACGAATAGCAGCCACTCCCGCGCGATTGCTAAATCCTCGCCCCAGTAATCAGCCCAGGCGGATAGTCGGTCATGGAAGCCGTGGACGCCCTCTCCAAGGACGATGAGGGTTTTCACTCGCTTAGTTTCTTTCCCTAGCCAGGAGCGTTCGTAGATGATTGACATCACCAAATCCACGTAGCAAAAGGTCTTACCCATGTTGCTTTTAGCAACCAGGAGAGCAATTGCGTCCTGGGGAATTAGGCTCTCGACGATGTAGTCCTCTTTTCGGCCATGGAGTTCGTCGAGAGTAAGGATCTGGCTTCCGCGAAAGCTTTCGGCTAAAAGGCGGGTCTCCGCGTCGAATTCAACCCGCAGCTCCTCTATTCGCTTAAGAACCTTAGTTTCGTGTTCTTGCTCTTGGCGTTCGAGGGTTTTGTTTTGTGGTTCTAGACCTCCAAACTTCGCAATCGCGCCAGCAAGCGCCGCTGACCATTCCAACTGGTACTGCGGAGTGTCCCACTGTCCTCTCAGCCAAGCATCCTTGAGGGCTTCGAGGGCGAGGGGAACCCCTGGTTCTCCACTCACCCCGAGCAACACCAGTTCAGACTGTCGTCTGATCATCGCTGAATGGTCAAAGTCATCTTGGGGGATTCGACCCATCGCTGCAATGACCTTTGGAGAAGGAGCGCCATCTGTCAGAGCAGCAATCCAATCCGACAGTTTGCCTTCATAAGGCACTCTCTCGGGGCCTCCGCGGCCTCTGCAGAGCCAACCTGGTGCAGCTGCAAGGGCGTCGAGACTCTTAGGCACCTTGTCGGACCACGCGATGAAATAGGAGTTACCTGCACGCCTGTCAACGCCTGTTAGTACGACACCGTTTTCGAGCACGAGGTCAGTATCTGGTCCCAGCTTGAAGTCGCGTGGGTGTGCATAAAACTTGTGTTCACCGCCGCTTTGTGTGGTGACGGAGAAGGTTTCAGGAGGCACGACCTGGTTGTCTTCAAGACTGAAAAACCCGTCTTTCGAACCTTTATCAATGTCAAGGACAACGACTTTGTCCTGGCACCATACGCCCACCAGGTCATCGGGCGATTCAGTCCAATGTGAACGAATTTCCTCGGCAGATCGGAAGGCATCGTAGAAACCCCTTTTTGTTTTCGGGGATTTGGTGAGGTGAAGATTGTCCCCAACCCAGGTATCTGAGGAATAGCAAGGGAAGGGCAGGAGACCGAGTTCGTACCATCCCAATGCGGCGGCTAAGTTATCGCGCACTTTTTACCCCCGTGTGCTCGTCAAAAAACCTGCTCGTCAAAAACGCTTCAGGTGACTGACGGACGTAAAAAGACCCAGAAGCCAGAGAATTAGCGGGTTCTAAAAGAAAATTTGCTCTGTCAGTCAGCTCTTCATCGTCTACATGTCTATAGACATGAGAAAAATGACTGACAAACAGGGCTTTTTGCTGCGCTTCTCCCCAAGGGGAATGCATAAAGGTGATGAAGGGTAAAATATAAATGTCTAGTCTCCTCTGACTTCGAATTAGGTGGCGGCGGGACTGAAGCGGTCTCTGTTAGCGCAGGGGCCGTTTCCTTTTTCATTTGTGGGGTGAAGAGTTAATCCACTCGAAGAAGTCATCCTCAGTCACTCTGAGGTGTCTTCCGAGCTTTGTGGCTTTTGGTCCTCTTCCCTTTTGATGCAGGTAATAAAGAGTTCGGAGCGGCAGATTTGCGCGCTTCGCGACGTCCTCAAAAGACATTAGTTCCGTCATGGGGGGTCCTTATCTCAGTGGGGCGATTGGTTGTTTCAAGTTTCGTTGTAGTTGCAACCACTGATTTGTGCGTTGGCCGCGCGAGAGGGGCCTACTGCACAGGAATATGGCGGAAAATCGTTTCCAAAAAAGTGCTCCTGAGGTGTTCCGACCTAGTCGGCTTCTGATCTACTTTGCTCCCAGCTGCGAATCTTCGCACGCTCAAATCTCAACTTGCGACCAAGACGCGTTTTCGGAACCCCGAGCGCCCTGTGGTTGCTGTAGATCCATTGAGCTGTGACCTGCCATCTATCGGCCAGTTGCTCAACAGTTAGAAATTGGTCGTCAGCTTCAGCAATCTTTGTGTTCATTTTTTTACCCACCTCCTTGATTATTAGGGATTAGTATGCCATACTAGCGACATGAGTAGAACATCGCAACCCCCAGTTCGTAAATTGCTGGACCTCGTTTTAGTCGAGGACGGATCTGTCATGACAGCTGAGTTCCAGGGTGGCCAGAGCACCAGAGAAGTCTTTGTTTGGGTCACTGGTCTGAATCAGGGCGGATTTTTGACCTGCTTGGGTCAGCTTCATTTAGGAATGCCAGCGAGCTTTGGTGCTGAATCTGAGTCGGCTTTTCAATCAGGAATCGCGCAGGGAATTTGGCAGTTGGCGCGTCTGAGCCGTCAATCAGTTGAGCTGCTAATTTCTGAGCCAATTCTGGTGCCTGAGTTTCGAGCCATTGTGCTGACGAATCACTTTGATCAGCATGAGCGCCTCGGAAACATCCCCACTGAGGGACAAGACAAACTTCTCCGAATTGCTAGGCAGTACCAGCTGGCGGTGAGTCTCGGAGCGAGCACAGTAGTTGAGTTCATCGCGGCATTCAACGACCTTCCGCTATCCACCGTCAGGAAGCGTATTGAGCGCGCGAAGGCTGCAGGTCTTATCCCTAACGTTCGAAAATCTGGACTTCGGAGATAACCGACCAAATATGCCAAAGAGAGTTAATGACGTTGCGGGCATCACCCAGCTTCCTAATGGGAAGTATTTGGCGCGCGTTTTTCATCGCGGTAACGAAATAAACCGCAGGTTTTCGACAAAGGAGCAAGCAAAGAAGTTCCGATTCGCAACCCTGGCTAATTTGGAACAGTGCCCCCAAGAAATGCGTCTGACGCGCAAGGGGTGGGAGGCTTCGCTAGCGGGTCCGCGTGGTCCAATTACCAAGGTCTTCGACGACTTCGCTGAAGCAAAGCGCTGGACTACTCAAACGAAGGACCGAATCGCTGTTGGAACTTATGTACCTGATGGATTTGCAGAGGTCACACTGGATAGCCTCCTACCGTCCTGGCGTGATTCAAAAAGGAAGGCTTCCGAACGAACATTGAGGGACTATGACTCTCTTCTCGCAACCCACATACTTCCCGAGTTTGGCCCGAAGCAGCTCTCGTCAATAACCGAGGATGACATAAACAAATGGGTTACTGACAAGCTGCAGTCGGGCGTCAGTCCAGATCGGGTTACTAAGTCAGTTGCACTCTTCAAGCAGATTTTGAAATTTGCTTCAAGGAGGGGCTACGTTGGCCGTAATCCTCTCACCGAAATTGAATTGCCCAGAGTCGTGAAGAAAGAGCAGGTTGCTCTGGACGTCAAGCAACTCAACTCTCTCGCTCAGGAGTGCGGTGAGCACGGTTTCCTAATTCACGCACTAGGGCTCATGGGAATGCGTATTGGCGAGGCTCTGGCGCTGCATGTTGAAGACGTTAATGTTGACCAGTGGAAACTCACCATTAAGAGAACGTGGACAATTGATGGAAAAGGGCAGCGAATTGAGGGTCCTCCAAAAAACCGTAAGCCAAGGGTGATACCAATTCCCTCCAACCTCAGACCAGGCTTCCTTGATGCGACAAAGGGCAAGGCGCCTGGCGACTACGTTTTCGAAAGTAAACGAGGAATGGCTCTCAACGATGGCTCTTTCCGCCGTCATACCTTTATGCCCGCAGTTCGCAAGCTAGGTCTGCAGGGAGTAACTATTCACTCATTGAGGCATACTTGTGCCTCATTGCTGGCCAGTCGGAACACGCCCATTCCAACTCTCAGCAATATCCTGGGGCACGCTACTGCAACTTTGACTCTCAATACCTATGCGCACTTTTATGAGAACGACATGGATCAGTCCATGGCCGAAATCGGGCTGATTGAACTCCACTAACGGTTTCTAAGCGGTTTTTAGTAGCAGTTACAGCGTCTGATTGACTGTCCACAAGTCGCTTCACCTCCAGAACGCATTGTTCTAGAGGGAAGCAGCGAGTGGGCCCCGTCGGGCTCGAACCGACGACCCACGGATTAAAAGTCCGTTGCTCTACCAACTGAGCTAGAGGCCCTCCTTTTATTCTAGGTGAGCTTCAATCACGCGGCCCGCTGTCGCTGGAATTGCTCTGCGTGTAATAGAGTTTGGCGTTCCCTAAATTCTGAAAAAAGGACGTCTTGTGAAGCTCACCTCAGCCGCATCCGCCTTAGTGGCCCTGTCCCTCGTTCTTACCGGATGTGCCGGTGGCGATGAGGTTGAAGAAATTGAAGACGCCGTCGAGACGGTCGACGAGACCGTTGTGGCTGATGTCCCCCGTCACCCGCTTACGGGCTTTGAGCTTGATAGCGAGACTGTTTCGGGCCCGAGCATCGCGGTCAAGATCGACAACACCGCTGCAGGTCGCCCTCAGGTGGGTATCGCCGCAGCTGACGTTGTGTTCGAGGAGCTCGTCGAGGGTGGTGTGACCCGCTACTTGGCAATCTTCCACACTGCAGTTCCCGACGAGGTCGGACCAGTGCGTTCGGGTCGCCCCCAGGATGCGGACCTTGTCCCCTCGTTTGGTGGAGTTTTCGTGTTCTCCGGTGTTGGCAACAGCAACGTGCGAGAGATCATTCGAGGGTCTGGTCTCCACCTTGTGGAGCACGACACGTCTGGCGGAACACCAGATGGCGCCTACTTCTTCCGCAGTGACCGCAAACCAGCTCCGGTGAACCTCCACATCGAAGCGGAGAGCCTGCTCGAGAACTATTCTGATCTGGCTGCCCCAGTGCAGCAGTTCAACTTCAAGACTGCGCCCGAGGAAGCCTCGGCGGTAGTTGATGGTGTCCCCGCCGAAGAGATTAGTGTGATCTTCAGCAACGGCATCCAGTCCAACTGGGAGTGGGACGCTGCCACCGGCACTTACCTCAAATTCTTGTTGAACGGCTCCCCTGATACGGACGCGAACGGTACGCAGATTTCTGCGACCAATCTGCTGATTTTTACCCCCAACTACTTCGATGTTGAGGGTTTGCCATCAGCTCAGGTTGGTCAGACTCGTGAGACCGCAATCATCGCCACCGGCGGGAAGTTGATCACTGGTGTCTTTGACACTACGGAGTTCGGCGCCCCCATCAAGCTCTTCTATGGCGAAGAGCAGCCGGTGTTCTTGAGCCCTGGAAAGACTTTCATCCTGCTTCCTCCGGGAGCAGGGTCGGTTGCCCAGGGCGTAACCCCTGGGGGCATGAACTATGTCTCCAACGGGGAACAAATCAACGTCGGGTTCTAGAGCGTTTCTGCCTCGAGCTGGGCGAGCTTGCGCTCGCGCATAGCGAGGAACAGTGGGAATGTGAAGGCAAACGCCGTCACTCCCGAGGCGACGATATAGAGCCATACCCTCTTCATGCCCAGCCGTTTGGCCTCGAAAATCATCAGCACGGATCCGGCGATGGCAACAATCAGGATGTCGAGCGATAGGACCCAGTCGACCGCGGAGCCAAACCAGGCATCGAGATAGTTCTGTCCCTGGACGCTGGCGATGCCGTTGAAGATCATCGCGGTGACCAAGCCAATGATGGCGAGGACGAGGAAGAAGACGAAGCGGGCTTGCCGATTGGGTTTCGTTGTCATGGCCACATGCTAGACCTCCATCACCTGTGAGGGGCGGGGCGTGATGTCCCCTAGCGTGGGGAGTGATGAATCACAACTTTCACCGGCCCGTGCGGATGACGACCGAGCGCCTTGAAGCGTCGCTGTCTGGAGATCCAGCGGATTTCGTCATGGACCCCGCGGAAGCCTCCGCCATCGCTCACCACACGGCCCGAGCGCTCTTGACCAGAGGCCGTGATTCCGAGAGCGACGAACTGGTGAGACGCTTGGTGTCCTTCGCCGATGAGCACGGCCTCGACACCCTCGCAGAGCTCTGGGCTCGCTCCTCAGCAACCAGCCTCCCTGGAGCCCTGTGGCGCCTCTATCTCGTGCGTGCAATCCTTCAGCACAACCCTGAAGACGCCAGCGTCCTGTTCCAACGGGGAATTGACGATCTCACCACCATCGATCAGGTTGTTGCCGGAGCGCCCAATCCGCTGAGCGCTGAGAACTTCTCTGGCCTGCTCGATGACATTCTTCGGGGAGCGTTTGTGGGCGAGCTCTCAGAGGCTCTCAGCCGCGCTGCCGCTGTTGCCCGGGCGGTCTCCGCCGGGGCAATCTCTCTGGCGTGGCTCTCGGAAGAGCACGCCCATTATCTGACGGGCCGGTCGCTCAACTGGAGCGTGATCGCCGACGAACTTTCGCAGGCCGCATCAATGGCGCGCTCCGGGAACTTGGACTGAAAGAACTACCAGTCTGGAGAGCTAGGATTTCACTGCCGAACCGCAGTAACCCCGGGCTCCATCATTAGCCGCTTCGAGCGGCCTCGCGCCGAGAGGCGTTCTGCGGTTCGGCTCTTCTTATGGTGCCGCAGGTGGTTCGTGGGTTTCGACCGCGACGATTTGTGGCGAGGGTGTCTCCAGCGAGAAGTGAATGACGCTGAAGCTGCCAACATTCAAGCTTGCCGCCTTCTGGAGGCTCTTGCCCGAGCCTCCGTGGCCAATCTCTGCCGCAGCTGAAACCAGCTGGGGCAGAACGGGGCCGTGAGAGCAGAAGACAGCGCTTTGGCGCTTTGACACGCGCTTCTCGACAGCGGCAAAAGGCTTGGTGCCCTTGGATTCATAGGCGTCTTGGCTGATTCCCGCAGAGGTCTTCAGCTCGAGCTCGCTTTTCTCGAGGAGTGGTTCGACCGTGGCGATGCAGCGCGCAGCTGTGCTGCTGACCACTTTCTCTGGACCAAAGGCAAGAATCCCACCTGCGACCATGTGTGCCTGGGTGAGACCTTTGTGGAGCAGGGGCCTCGTGTGGTCTGGCCCGTCCCACGATTCAGCCGGAACTGCCTTCGCGTGGCGCAGAAAGATGATCGGGAATGTTTTGGCCCGCCCGCTCTCGTAGAGAGAGTCAAAGTTCTCCAGAATGTCGGCATCGTGCTCGTAGGTGAGCTTCTTCATCGCCTTCTTGATGGGCATCCATTCGAGGGCAAAGATTTCGTCGTTGGATTCAAACGGTGATCGCTCGGCTTCACCGGGGTCCACTTCGGCCGCCCAGTAATGGACTTCCTTGGGCTTCTTGCTGGGAAGCAGATAGTCAACTCGGCCCAAATAGGCTCCGAGGGTTATGTGGAGGCCGGTTTCCTCGAGGATTTCCCGCTGAGCAGTTTCAGGGACCGTCTCGCCCGGGTCACACTTGCCTTTAGGGAGGGACACGTCTTTGTGCTGGGTTCTGTGCACCAGAAGAACCCGCACTTCGTTATCGACGACCTTCCAACAGACTGCTCCGCCGGCGACCACCGTCTCCGGGGTGGGGCTCATCGGGGGGCGGCTCCACGTTTTCTTGTCATGATTTCGGTCATCGTCTCATTCTGGACATCAAGGAGAGGATTACCGTCCTTTGCTGTGGAGTGTCGAACCCATTCGCCTGAAGACTGCAAGGACCACGATTGAACCTCATCACTCATTCCTCGGGTGAGCTGACGGTCGACTTGATCGATGTGCGCGGGGTCGGTGATCTGCAAGAGCGCTTCAATCCGTCGATCCAGGTTGCGGTGCATCATGTCGGCGCTGCCGATATAGACGGTGGGATCACCGCCGTTGTCGAACCAGAACACCCGGGAGTGCTCGAGGTATCGACCGAGCACACTTTTCACCGTGATGTTCTCGCTGAGTCCCGGCTGGCCTGGAACCAAAGCACAAATTCCGCGAACCCAAATCTCCACCGGAACACCGGCCAAACCGGCCCGATAGAGGGCGTCGATGATGACTTCATCGACGAGTGAGTTGAGCTTGAGTCGAATCCGGGCCGGCTTGCCGGCCTGGTGGTTCTTAATCTCCGCGGAGATGTGACGAAGGAGCCCTTCGCGCAGATAGCGGGGGGCGACCAGCATGCGCTTGTACTTCTTCTCGATGGCGTAGCCAGAGAGTTCGTTGAAAAGCCTGGTGAGTTCTTTACCGACCTGCTTGTCGGCACTGAAATACCCGTAGTCCTCATAGATGCGACTGGTTTTGGGGTTGTAGTTTCCGGTGCCCACGTGGGAATAGTGGCCAAGTGTCCCGTCATCTTCCTGCCGAATGACCAGAGCCAGCTTGCAGTGGGTCTTCAGACCCACGAGGCCGTAGACGACATGGACGCCGGCCTTCTCGAGTTTTCTCGCCCAGGAGATGTTGGCCTGCTCATCAAAACGAGCCTTGATTTCTACCAGCGCCAACACTGACTTCCCTGATTCAGCGGCGCGAATCAGGGCTTCGATGATGGGGCTGTCACCGCTCGTGCGATAGAGGGTTTGCTTGATGGCGAGCACCTGGGGATCGACAGCTGCCTGCTCTAAAAATGCTTGCACGCTGGTGGCAAACGATTCATACGGGTGATGAACGAGCACATCCCCAGCTCTGATGGAGCGGAAAATATCCGGTTCCTCGGTGGGCTCTGAGGGCAACAACTGTGTCGCGGTAACGGGCAGGTGTGGTGTGTATTTGAGGTCCGGCCGGTCGAGACCAGCGATGTCGAATAACCCCGTCAGGCCCAGAGGGGCTGGAAGCCTGAAGACCTCGTGGCTCGTAATGCCTAGTTCGGTAATCAGGAGCTCGAGAGTGACCGGATCCATATCATCGGTGATCTCCAGACGAATCGGAGGCCCGAACCGTCTGCGTAGCAGCTCTCTCTCGAGCGCCTGAATCAGGTTCTCCGATTCGTCTTCGTCGACTTCGACGTCCTCGTTGCGGGTCACCCGGAATTCGTGGTGCTCAAGGACCTCCATACCGGGGAAGAGCTCCCCCACGTGCTGGGAAATGAGGTCTTCGATTGCGATGAATCGCAGGCGACCGGATCCGTCGTCTGGAAGCGGAATAAATCTGGAGAGAATGGGCGGCACTTTGAGCCTGGCGAAGTCCACGCTGTCGGTCTTCGGGTTTCTAATGCGCACTGACAGATTCAAGGACAGGCCCGATATGTAGGGGAAGGGGTGCGCTGGATCAACAGCGAGAGGCATCAACACGGGGAAGATTTGTTCGGTAAAGAACTCGTCTAGTCCTTCACGGTCGCTCTCGGCAAGGTCAGCCCAGGTCTCAATGTGGATGTTCTCCTCATCAAGCGCTGGCTTCACAAGCTCGCGGAACGCTGTGGCGTGGCGCTGTTGTAGCGCTTCTGCGGTCGCGAAGATGTCATCGAGCACAGCCTGGGGCGAGCGACCCGTGTTTGTGGGTACAGCGATACCGGTAGCGATACGCCGCTTGAGGCCGGCAACACGGACCATGAAGAATTCGTCGAGATTGCTGGCAAAAATGGCCAAGAAGTTGACCCGCTCGAGCAACGGAATCGTCGGGTCTTCAGCAAGCTCCAGGACGCGCTGATTAAAGGCCAACCAGCTGATCTCGCGATCGAGAAAGCGTTCAACTGGCAGATCTTCGCTCGGCGGAGCCTCGCCCTCATCGAAATCATCGGCAAAGTCACCACCCACACCGGTGGAGACGTCATAGCCCGGACGCAACTCGTTCACGCCAGTCATTGTGTCACTCCTGGGCGCCCGGGCACTAGGAAAAAGGTAAACAGGAGGTTACGAGCCAGAAGTAGACGAGGTTGCATCCGAGGCCGACTGTTGCCGTTCTTTGACCTCGTCGGAGGCTTCAGCGACAGTGAACCGGTATCCCACGTTGCGCACAGTGCCAATCAGCGACTCCATGTCACCGAGTTTGGCCCGCAGGCGTCTCACGTGAACATCGACCGTTCTAGTACCCCCGAAGTAGTCGTATCCCCAGACTTCACTGAGCAGCTGCTCTCTGGTGAAGACCCGTTGTGGGTGGCCTGCGAGGAATCGCAGCAGCTCGAACTCCTTGTAGGTGAGGTCAAGGGCTTTGCCATTGACCTTCGCCTGATAGCTCACCTCGTCAATGGTCACGCCAGAAGCGGAAATCATTTGATCCTCAGGGCCTGGCTGGCTCTTGGTGGTAACTAGGCGCACTCTGGCGTCCACCTCCCCGGGACCGGCGGAGGTGAGCACGATGTCGTCAAAGCCCCACTCGGAGTTCAGCGCTGGCATTGCGGCCTCAGTCACCACGACGATGAGGGCTGCAGAAATACCGGTGGTAGTCAAAATGCGACAGAGAGCCTTGGCCTGAACCAGGTCACCCCTGGCATCCACCATCACCACATCGGAATGAGGGGCATTCACAAGAGCTGCTGGCTCAGCGGGAATGGTGCGAACGCGGTGGTTTAGAAGACTCAGGGAGGGCAACACCTGAGACGCATCGTCCGGGCTCAACACAAGAATGGTTGCCACTGTGGCATCACCCCCGCACGACTCGGTTCCAGATTCCAGTGTAACCGCGCTCTAGCATGGTGGTGTGGCCAAGCTCTTGATTAATGTCGTCCCCGTCTGGGTTCTCACCGCTATCGGTGTCGGCTTGGTGGGTTTTCTGGTCAGCGAAGACAACCGGGTCGCCAGCATGGTTGCCGTCCTGGCGGGGACGCTTTTGATGGCCTTTATCCTGCAGGTTTTTGCCTATCAATCCGAGGGGCTTGTTCGGAGGCTTTCCTTAGCGATAACCGGGAGTGCGCTGTTAACCGGCCT